>JAHFAA010000328.1 GCA_023250775.1 Bdellovibrionales bacterium | reverse complement strand
TGCGGGAGCCAAGGAACCAATTCGATCATCTGAAATGAGCCCAGCGATCCATCAAAGTTAAACCATAATTTCAAGGCAAGGAGCAAATTCACCAGCGAGGCCAGCAAGGCCCAAGAACGAAAATGCCCTTCCCAAGATTTAGGCAGCAACATCAAAATGCCGGCCATCAACAATGGTGTAAAAATAATCCAACTTAATAAACACGACGTCATAATTTCCTCACACCTAGCAAGACGACTTAAGGTAAAATTTTATAGGCCATCCACAAGATCACTACCAAACCAACTCCCATACCCAAGGCATAGGTTTGAAGATCACCTGTCTGAATAACCCTGATCCGTTTTCCTAGATCACGCGTAGCACGACCTATTGAAACAACTAAATTATCAATCACCAATTTATCGATGATATTGGCACTGAAATCGGCCAACTTGCGAAGAGGGACAACCACCAATGCATTATAAATTTCGTCAACGTAATATTTATTTTCAAAGATTTTCTGAAGACCGGCCAGGGAAGGAATAAATTCAGCAATATTAAATTTCTCTCTAAAGGCCCTGAACCCGAGGGTAAAACAGCCAATGGCCAGAATCACAGAGCCAAACATCACCAATCCTTCATGCAGGCCGAGTTGAACGCCGACCTCAGGAAGCTCCCGAGTCTGAATCACTGGATCAAGCCAATGAGACAGAACGTGGGGGAGATGTCCGAGCGCGCGGCCAAGCAAATGCGGAATTCCAAGAAGACCACCAAACGTTGCCAAAAAGGCCAATACATAAAGTGGAATCAGCATGGTTGAAGGTGATTCATGCAGATGATGCATTTTTTCGTGATCAAGACGTTCTTTGCCGAAAAAGGTTATCGCCAACATTCTGCCGGTATAAATGGCGGTGAGCGCCGCCGTAATCATGCCTATTATAAAGAGCGGGGCATGTCCATTCGGAAGTGCGATGCTGCTATAAAGGATTTCATCCTTGGAAAAGAAACCAGAGAATATTGGAATGCCCGAAATGGCCAGCGATCCCATAAGCATGGTGCGGTACGTGTGGGGCAGATGTTTTTTCAAACCACCCATCTTGGTCATGTCCTGTTCTCCACTACAAGCGTGAATAACCGAACCTGAACCCAAAAAGAGGAGGGCCTTAAAAAAAGCGTGGGTCATCAAATGGAAGATCGCAGTCTGATAGGCCCCTACTCCACAGGCCAAAAACATAAAGCCCAGTTGTGAAACGGTGGAATAGGCCAAAACTTTTTTAATATCTTTTTGCGCTATAGCGATGGTCCCGGCCATAAGCGCCGTGAAGGCACCGATATGAGCAATCACTGACATGGCAACAGGAGATAGATCAAACAAGGGATTTAAGCGAGCAATCATGTAAACGCCGGCGGTAACCATGGTTGCAGCGTGGATCAAGGCCGAGACGGGAGTGGGGCCACTCATAGCGTCGGGCAGCCATACAAATAAAGGAATCTGAGCGGATTTTCCAGTTGCTCCAACAAAGAGTGCCAAACAAATGCCAGTGGCCAAGGCAGCAGGAACAACCGTGTGGCCATTCAGAATTGCTTCGCGAATTTCCGAAATTGTCAGAGTGCCAAAGGTCCGATAGAGCAAAAACATACCGATCAAAAAGCCCAGGTCACCAATGCGGTTAACGATAAAGGCCTTTTTGCCAGCATTGGCCTTTTCCGTATCAGCATACCAAAAGCCAATCAAAAGATAGGAGCACAGGCCCACACCTTCCCAACCAAAGAAAAGCAAGGGCAGATTGTTACCCATCACCAAAAGCAGCATGGCAAAGCAAAAAAGATTTAAATAACTAAAATAGCGGCCGACACATTCCTCGTGCGCCATATAACCAATACTGTAGAGGTGGATGAGCGATCCAACACCGGTGATCACTAAAACCAAAACCGATGACAATCGATCAATACGAAGTTCAAAAGGAATTTTCAAATTGCCAATTTCAAGCCAATTGTAAGCAGTGTTCATCAAAGCGGGACTCTCACCATGCTCAAGATGTCCGCCGAGACCCCAAACACCAACGACCGCCAAGATAAACGAGGCAAAGATCGCGAAAGTGGCGACAGTGCCGGCCTCTTTGGCACTGGTTTTGGCAAAACCACCATGCACCAGGGGTAAAACCACTCCATTAATCAGAAATCCAATTAAGGGCATAAGTAGTATGAGCAACGGAATTGGAGACTCAAACATAGTATTATCCTTTCAAAGTCACGGTGTGATCAGTGTTGATAGTGCTAAAATTTCTGTAAATATTGACCAAGATTGAAAGACCGATGGCCGACTCGGCTGCTGCAATCGTGATGACAAAGAAAACTTGAACTTGTCCATTCACTTGAGAAAGATATTGGGAAAAGCCCACCAAGGACAAATTGGCGGCGTTTAGCATCAGCTCAATTCCCATTAGCAAGATAATGCTATTACGCCTGACAATGACTGTAAGGAGTCCAAGCGTGAATAAAAAAGCGGCCAGTATTTGAATCGTTGTTCCCATGTATTTTCCCCTACCCTGTTACTCGAATCTACGTTTTGCCAGTACTACCGCTCCAACTAAAGCAATCAATAATGCCAAAGAAATGGCCTCGAACGAAATAAAATGCTGTGTGAAAAGAGAGTGTGCGAGCACCAATGAGTTACCACCGAGATCAGAAATAGTTTGTCGACTAAAGCTTCCTGGCGATGCCAAAGCTAATGGAGTTTCGAAATATTTCAAAATAGTTGCGACAAGAAGACCAAAGACTCCGCCTGCCACCGCCAGACTGCCAATCAGCAACGGCATCTTTCGACGAGCATCATGTTCATTAGACTTCAGGTTAAAAAGCATGATCGAAAAGATAAACAGCACCATGATCGCGCCGGCATAAACGACTAATTGAATCGTGGCAATAAAATGTTCCCCGATCAGTCCGTAAATTCCCGCAGTAAAGAGAAGCACTCCGAGCAATCCCAAAGCACTCGTGAGCGGCTGCTTAGCAAGCAACATGACAATTCCACAGATTCCCGCCATGACGGCAAAAATAGTTATCATAATATTTAAGGTAGCTAAATTATCCACGGCCTTTTACCTCCCGTTTGAGATGCTTTAAATCGTAGACGGCCTCTTGGCGTGAAGTCACAGATAACTCGTAATTGCGCGAAAGCTTGATGGCATCCATGGGACATGCCTCTTCACAAAAGCCACAAAAACAACATTTCAACGCCTCAATATCAAAACTTAAAGGTCGCTTTTCTTTTCTGACACCGTACGAATTTGTAGCGGGATTTCTTTCCTCTGCCACGATTGTGATACATTCGGCAGGGCAAACAGTTTGGCACAAATAACAGGCGGTACAGTTTTCGGTTTTGTTTTCGTCAACTGAAATAAAATGCATTCCGCGAAAATTTTGGGAGTAGTTTCGTTTTTGTTCCGGATACATGATGGTGTAATGCTTACGAAAAAAGAAGCCATCAATAAATCGCTTGAGCGTCAGAATCATCCCTTGAAAAAGAGCAATCACGTAGATCTTTTCTTTTAGGGTATATTCTCTTGAAACATTCACTGTTCCCATGTTTTTCTCCTGAGAAATCCGTCACTAATTCATGCTGTACATGACAATCGACACGATCACCACATTACACAGAGCTAGTGGAAATAGTATTTTCCAACCAAGATTCACAACCTGATCAAAACGAAATCGAGGTAAAGTCCAGCGCACCCAGATCATCACCACCATAAAAAAACTAACTTTCAAAAAGAAACTCAAGAACTGTAAGATCGCCGTGGCATTTTGCCGGCCTGCCTCGGCAAACCCGTGTACAGAAACAATGAGGTCAACCAGCGCGTGCATTCCTGGTAGCAAGTTATAACCACCAAAAAAGAGCGTACACATCAGGGCAGAGGCCATGATCATTGCCACATATTCCGCCATAAAAAAGAGCGCGAACTTCATGGCACCATATTCAAGGTGATAACCAGCAACAATTTCCGAGTCACCTTCAGGAAGATCGAAGGGTAAACGATTGGTTTCGGCGAAGGTTGAAACCCAAAAAATTAAAGCGCCAATGGGATTAACCAGAACGCCCCAGGCGGGCAGAAAACCAAAGAATCTTTGATTTTGCCATTCCACCATCTTGTGCAGATCAAAGGTTCCGTACACCAACAAAATCGATAAAAGGGCCAGCCCCATGGAAATTTCATAGGAGATAATTTGCGAAGCACCTCGCAAAGCGCCCAGGATTGAGTATTTATTATTCGACGACCAACCAGCAATGATGATGGGATAAACCTCAAGGCCCGCAAAGGCCAAAATAAACAAAACCCCAGAATCAACTCTGGCAACTTGCAGATTGATTATGTAATCACCGATCACAAGATGAGAACCGAAGGGAATGATTGTCATTGCGGCCATGGGGGCAACGAGTGCAAAAATTGGCGCCAAATGATAGTACCATTTATTGGCATTGGCTGGCGTCCAGAACTCCTTAAAGAAAAATTTTGCCACGTCTGCAACAGGTTGGATAAGACCAAAGGGTCCGACACGGTTTGGACCTACCCGACCTTGAATCCAGGCAGACCCTCGACGCTCAAACCAAACCAGAAGGGGAACGACCCCCAGACACACGGCAAAAACAAAAACAATTTTGGCCACGATTTCAATTAAAATAAAAGTATCCATTGTTAAAACTTCTCCATCATTTTCATCATCACATCGGCGACACTCAGTCCATAACCGCGATGCTCAATGGCCTTTTTAAAAGTCTGCGCCACTCCATCGCAATTAATAAATGTTCCTGTTTTTTCTTGAGTCGCTAGTCCTGGGATCAGTGCTTTAACATTTTTAATCGCCTTGACTTCATCATCGTTCCAGAGGCCCCAGAGAATTACATTTTTTGCCGTGACATCAGGAATACCT
>JAHFAA010000327.1 GCA_023250775.1 Bdellovibrionales bacterium | reverse complement strand
TTGGTGCTTGGGCCGGTGATCTTGGCGGTCTTAACCGTTTTCAAATTTGCGCCGTGGACGATAAAGCGATCGTTGACCACTTCCACGCTGGTGACCCTCGCGCTGCCGCTGACCACCGGTGAAGTCGAAGCGTCAGTTTGATTTTTGATGGCAACAGCGCCCTCTTTTGCGCAACCATACGCAAAAATACCTAGAAGAATTAAGGGCCAGATAATTGATCTCAACATACGTGCTGCTTATTCCTTTTGAGTCAGTACTAAACAGAATCGTTGGGTGTTTAACTTATCGGCTTCAACTGCTAGAAATTAAACCGATCTTAAAAACCGAACCTGACTCTGGTTCTATTCTAGGGTGATAACTGACAGATTAAGGCAAACAACGGGAATACGTAGTGTTACTACCATAGGCCCAATAATTATTAGTGAGGTGAGCAAGGTAAAAGTGCCTCGCGAATGAGGCACTTTTCTAAAAATTTACTTAAACCATAGCAACGTGAGATCGGGAACATAAGTGATGATTAAGAGGGCCGCAATTAACAAAATGAGATAGGGAATTGAGGCCATGTAGAGCGTGGTAATTGGTTTGTTAAATCTCTTGCTCGCGATAAATAAATTAATTCCTATTGGAGGATGGAGATATCCGATTTCAAGATTGGTAATGAAAATCATCGCGAGATGGAGAGGGTCAACCCCAAATTCCGAGGCCACGGGAATGATAAGCGGCACAACAACAATGATGGCACTGAAAATATCCATGACCGAGCCGACGATCAACAAGAAGAAGTTCAAGAAGAGTAAGAAAGAATATTTGTTCGTCAAATAATCTCTCATCAATGCAAAGATCTTATTGGGAACATCTTCATCCACCATATAATTTGTGAAGCCCAAAGCACAACAAAGCACTAGGAGAATTCCGCTCACGAGCGCCATGGTCTCGATGGAGATTTTGGGGATGTCTTTGGTAATGGAAAGATCTCGGTACACAAAAACTTCAATGATAAAAACATAGAGTGCCGTGAAGGCCGCTGCTTCGGATACAGTAACGAAACCACCGTAAATTCCAAATAAAACAGCAAAAGGTAAAATGGCTTCAAGATAGGCATCTTTCAAGGCCGCGATAAAATCTTTGAGAATAAATTTTTGGCGAACGGCTTTGCGTGGGCCATTGTAAATAGACCATAAAGACAAAACCAAAATAATCAAAAATCCCGGAAGCACACCACCCTTAAAAAGTTTATTGATGTCAACTCTGGCGACTAAGCCGTAGAGGATGATGGGCAAGGAAGGTGGAAACAAAAGACCCAAAGAACCGGAAGCGCAGATGGCCCCTAGAGTGTATCTTTCGGAATATCCCTCTTTGATCAAGATCGGATAAATGACGCCACCAAGGGCGATGATGGTCACCCCTGAGGCACCGGTAAAGGCGGTAAAGAAAGCGCAGACTAATAACGTGACGATTGAAATTCCGCCAGGAAGCCAGCCCAATCCGGTACTGGCCAAACGCATGAGACGTTGAGGGGATCGACTCTCGGCCATGAGATAACCGGCATAAGTAAAAAGAGGAATTGTCATCAAAGTCGGAGCGGAGGAAATGCGATAAAATTCCTGGGCCGCGACGGCGACACCCACACCTTCAAAAGCGAAGGCCACCAGACATGCCATCAGCATGATCACAAAAAGCGGAACTCCGATAGAAGCAAGAAGAACAATGCCAATAGTTGCTATCATTCCACTCATACAGCACCTGCTTCTTTGACGTCTTTTTTGTGGTCAAAACTAAAAATGAAAAGGAGGAAAAATTTAAGCGCGATAAGAGCCGCACCGATGGGAATCATCGACACCATATGTCCGCTCTTTAATCCCCAAAAAACCTCTTTTCCATATTCGATCTCAAGTTTGGCGAAATCAATTGAGGCCTTCACAAACCAAATTAGGACCAGGCAAGAGGCAAGATAAATAATTCGGTTAATTGTCCGTTGGGATCGGTGGTGCCCTTTAATCTCAAGAATTTTGGCCATGAGATCAATCCCAATATGGCCTCCACGACCTGTGGCGATGACACCTCCAAAAAATGTTCCAAAAAGAACAAGATGGCGAACGAGTGGATCAACCCAATGCCAGGTGACATCAAACCAACGAAGGATGATGGTTGACGAGCTCAAAAATAAAATCGTCAAGATGCAAACCACCAAAGCATAGGAGCAAAGTTTTTCAAGGAGATAATCGAGTTTGCGACAAAGATTCATGAAGACTCCTCACGGTAAGTACAGAAGCCTGACTGAAACAGGCAAAAATGTCTCTTCGAGCAATTCTAAAATAAAATCGTTGCTTTAATATTGATTTAGAGACCGTTCTTACGTCAAGAATAAAAGTTTGCCCTAGGGAGATGGAGGCAAAACCAAAATATTTCCTGTGAAAAGTTCGAGCACTCTGCGCGTTTCAGAACCAATGAACATTTTTTCAATCAGTTCTTTTCGATGTCGTTTCATGATTGCCAGATCCACATGTTCTTCCTCAAGTATTTTGACAAGTTCATTTGCGACATGACATTTATCGCTTATTTCGACTCTTACATTGCATTTGGAATTTTTATCCAGCTCGGTCGTAATCCGCTGACGAATTCTTGCCAACATTAACTCTGGATTTTCATTTTTAAATTTTTCATATTCGACGGAAATATCTTGAAATAGAGATATGAGCATGGGATTTGCAGAAAGGGAAAATGAAAAATCTTCCGTTGCCGTAATGATTGAGTTCATTGGCTCACTGATGGAAACAAGGCCGGCCACCTTTCCAAGAGGAACTGGCAAAACTTTTTTGATAACCAAAACGGGTTTATGAGATGAGGCGACGATTTTGGCCGTTGTTCCTCCTATGGGGAAAGGACCAAGCGATCTTCCTTTGTGCCCCATCATCACAAGATCAGGATTTATTTTTTCGATGGCCATGCTAATGCCTGTATAACTTTGCTCCAAGAAAACATCGCTCGTACATTCAACCTCACATCTTGTAATCTGCTCTTGCAAATATTTCTTTAATGGCCGTAGGTGAGAAATTTCAAAATCAGCTGAGAATACTGAGAAATCTCCCTCAATTGCAAACCATTTGCGTTGCATTGGGAAATCTGAAACATGGATTGCATGTACCCTTCCGCCAACACGCCTTCTTAAATTTTCGGCGGATTTCATGGCATAATCAGATTCCTGACTAAAGTCGGTGCAAACTAAGATCAGAGGATTTTTAAGCACAATATCTCTCCTTATTCCATTGAGACACTGCTTAATTGTATGTTTAAGGGCGATCACGCGCAGTGACCTTGATTAGTCACGGCAAAGCCTTTTTGCGCAGACTTGAAGCTGCCAATGAAAAATCGGAATGTTATACCGAGAGATTAATTCTTACTGCTTGGGAAGTTCTTTTTTGCTCTGAGATTTTATCTTGGGTTCTTTCGGTGCAAAGAGCTGGAACACATCTTGGAAATTTTGGGTTATCTGCCCGCGTACTTTCTCCTCCACTGCGGCCATAAGTGGCATGGCCTTTTCGAAAACAGTTTGGGCGGCAGAACTATCGTTTAGCTGATGAAAAATTCTCGCCAGAAGCAGATACGGAACAGGTTGTGTATACGTTTGAGTTGCCAATGTTTTGGCGACGGCTGCGGCCTGCTCATACGCCTTAATTTCCATCAATCCACCAAGGGCGCGAAATTTTATTTCAAGATTATCGCCGGCAAGTCGGAAAACAGTGAGATAAGACGAAGCCGCACCTTGAGTGTTATTCATGCGGGTGAGAATTTGGGCCGCAGTGATAAAATAATCGGGATCGTTGGCGGGATTTTCACCTCCACTCCCGCTACCACTGCTTACTTCCGCGCCAAGGATAGCAAGGGCGCCGGCAAAATCCCCATGCAATTCGCGCGCTTTCGCTTTGTAGAAAATTATATTTTTGTCTTTGAGACCTTTGTGCAAACAAAGCTCCGACATATAATCAACTTGGCCAAGTTCATAGGCTTTCAAATAAATATCCAAAAATAATTTACATTCATCCAAGTTTTTAGGGGAGAGATGACTTACTTTATCGAGTTCGTGTTTTGCCAACGCAAACCTTTCTTCTTTTACGAAGGCCCTGACGCGCTTCAGGTGAATTTTATTTTTAGCAAAACAATAAATCAAAGGCGCAGCGATTAAACACAACACGACAACGATGATTTTGTACTTATGTGCACTCATAAAAATCCTCAGTTTTCTTTCTATCTTAAATATAGTTAGTTTCCGCAACAACATAATTTTTTGAGAAGTAAATTTGGCCCCTAGGAAAGCACTCTGAGTTTCAGGAGAATTTCGCCCATTTTACGGGGCAATCTGCCTCACTTACTTAGGTAACGCTTATTGAGCGTCCTCGGGTAACACTTTGAATTGTTGTTAACTGCCCTTATTTGTCGGTTATCACTCTAAAATATAAGTAGGATTCAGGTTCGGTTTTAAAAATCGGTTTAATTTCTGACAGTTGAAACCGATAAGCTTAAGGCCGAACAATTACGTTTAGTACTGACTCAAAAGGAATAAACAGCACGTATGTTGAGATCAATTATCTGGCCCTTAATTTTTCTAAGCATTTTTGCGTATGGTTGCGCAAAAGAAGGGTCTGTTGCCATCAAAAATCAAACTGACGCTTCGACTTCACCGGTGGTCAGCGGCAGCGCGAGGGTCACAAGCGTGGAAGTGGTCAACGATCGCTTTATCGTCCACGGCGCAAATTTGAAAACAGTTAAGACCGCCAAGATCACCGGCCCAAGCACCAATAAAACTTTTATCATCGAATCACAAAGCGATAGCGAACTTGTGGCGTTCGTGGGCAACTTGCCAAGCCTCTCGGTGATCGCCGAATCAACTTATCAACTTTTAATCAACACTGCCGAAGGC
>JAHFAA010000011.1:8421-19694 GCA_023250775.1 Bdellovibrionales bacterium | reverse complement strand
CATCCGACTGGCCAGTTCATTATAGGATGAGGCCGGAAGCAGCAATTCGGTAAGTGGGCATTCAAACCAAGAAAGATACTCTTCCCATGTTTTTTGGTCCCAGCGTTTTGAGGCCAGTTTCAGTTTACTATCACTTAAGGGAAGACCATTTTGATCAAGCCAAGGTTTACGCAATTGTGTTTGCATCTGGATGCTCCTGTTTAAAAGTAGGGCAATTATTTGCCAGCTTTGTGGGAGGGCATCCATACGTATGGTTGTGCATTTCCCGGTTGTTATTAAAATTCGCCCTGGGATTGGCCCTGGGTAGAATTGTGAAATTATGCCTCGTTGATTTCCGCCGATAGATATTTTTGGATTTCAACCTTCGAACACCATTTTCCATTGTGGAAACGAACGGTAAGACTGCCAAATTCAATGTCAAAAAGTTCTGTGATTGTGTCCATGGCGAGACACAGCCGTATCTTTTTACATATCTCCTCCTTTGCTAAGTTCTTATTTTCTAAGATTGTTAGGTGTGACTTTTCCATTCATTACCTCCTGTTTAAAAGCGATCATGAAATCTTTTTTCGATTGCACTGATAGGCCTAATTTCTTTTTCAGAATTCTGGCTGTGATTTTTGACCTGAGAGCTACAGGCGCTCAGATTCACCACAATGACTAGAATCAAGGCGTGGCCAGTTTTTAAAAAAACATTTCTTTGCGTACTTTTCATTTTGCACCTCCATGCATGTTTCGCGTTTGATGGAGGCCAAGCTGCCCGATGTTGATTCTATCTGGCGACAAAATCCCACCGTGCATAGAAAACTACTCACCGCGACGATTAGTTATGCGCGGCGAGTAGCGCAAGCGTCTGAAATTTGGTTCAGTTATTCATCGTGCATAACTCGCGATGCATAGCTTTTGGTGATTAAGTTCGCTTTTGCCTTAGTTGGATACTGGGAAGGTCAGAGGATCTTGCTGGAAGCCTCTTTCTAGTGAGGTTGTAATTTCACGATCCGAATAGCGAGTTCGTCTAGTTCGTGTTTATAAAGCTGATATTTTTCCTTCTCTAATTTATTTTGCAATTTTGTTTCAAGCACCTTAACGGTACCTTTATGTAGGTTGATCATTCGAGCGAAATACATTTCTCTTTGCTTGGTGTGGCATAGAGAATCGACAAACATAAAAATAGGCAGCTCTGGATTACCAAGCAGAAGATATATTCCGTAGGGATATGCCACGATGAGTGCATTTTTATAACCTAGCTCTTCAACCTCCGTAAAATTTTTCATTACTTCAATTGACTTCAATAAGGTCTCTTCTAGATTTTTACGAGGATTCTTATTTGCAAAGATGATGCTTGATGCAGCAGCTAGGCCCAAGAGAGCGCCAGTATATCCGAGAGCATTAGTTTGACGAAGCGCTCGATAGTCTTTCATAAAATTTTCAATACTGTTTTTGTGCTTTTCTTTTAATCGAAAAATTCTACTAGCATCAAAAACAACACTACCAACGTGATGAAGAGAATAATTAAAATTACCGGTAAGCATAGGTGTCAGACGCATGGTGGTTAAGCCTTGAGCCATTATCGAAACGATGAGCGCTAACAAAAAGTGTTTTTTTAGATTTAGTGTATTTTCATCTATTCCGTTTCGGCATAGAAGAATAAAAAAATAAAGTCCGATAATTGGTGACAACGTTAAGGAACACCACAAAACGTATTTCGAGGTGGAGTATGTTATGCCCTTCTGTTGATAAATCCTAGTAAACCTTCCATCCCAAATTTTTCCTAGTCGCAATGCCGAGATAAAATTATTTAGCATGAGCAAAAACAGCAACGACAAACAACCCTTATCTTTTATCTCAAAATGATAATGAAAATACCAAATAGAAAGTAAAATTAAATTGGCCGGGAGTGCCCAAGCTATAATCTTCAATGATTTTTGGAAAAATTCGGCTGCATCAATCGGAATACTTTTTTTCCGATTAAATAAACGCACTATTGCTTCTTTCATAAAATAGCTCATCTATACATGGATAATTATTTTACATCAATTGATCATCTTTCATTTTCAAAAGTAGATTCTTGCTCATTGCCTCAATTATCCTTCGTCTAAAAGTCAAATAAGGGTGAAATGGTGCTGCGAAGATTAAAAATGTTTGCATAACCTGAGTCAGCCTTTCAGAAAATTGATACTTTGTTAGTAATTTTCCGTTTTGGTCAAAAACTTGTGCCACAAAATCTATCCTTGATTTGTCCCAATAAGGAACAATGAAGAGTGTTAAAAGTGAAGCCATTGACCATGCGTACTGTGGCCAATACTTCCCTTGACTCGAAAAAATAATTTCAATTTTTATAAAATAATCAAAATTCGATGAGGCAATTTTTGTATCTGAAAATTCAATTGAGTTAAAGTTTTTTGACAGTTCAAATGTTTCTTTTATACGCATTTTCAGTAGGTCAGTAAGTTTGGGCGATAGTTTCTTTTCACGTTCATACATTTTACTAAAATATGCCACATCTAGGCATAAACTTTTTCTTGATGCCAGCTCTTTCGCCGATATAATTGGGATTTTATAGTTAATGAGCCCTTCTTCGAAAACAGCGCATGATGAAATACAGATGATCATGATTAGAAGAATGCATTTTTCTATTACCCTGCGACTACTCATTATAAATTTCCTAATCATAAGAACTCAGGCCTTTTCTGTTTCGATCGAGTATCTCTATCTTAGACTATTTACATTCATGCAAGTTTGAAATTTATTTAAGTCACAAAAACTCAAAACATATATCTCAGACCAATCTCAAAATCATATAACTTGATAGGGTTTTGCTTCTCAAAGTAAAATGTTTTGACGCCTGCACTTAGACCTCCGTGCCTCCACGGGTCCGCATTGATATTTACGCCAAAGACCTTTCCTTGATCAGTTTTTAGATTTGAATTGCTAAATGAATGCCAGGCATATCCTATTTCTATACCTCCAGATGGGAACCACCGGCCTTTATCGAATAGGACGCCAAGCACATTCATTATATTTATCGAACAGATACTTCCAAAAATCTCATCCTTCCTGATAACGTTCCCCTCTCCGCCCGAAGCATCATAGAATTGAGCATGCCGATATAGTATCCCTGGTTCAACAATGCTTGAAAATTGATAGCCTAAATCCAGGCCGAATGTATTTTTTGAAGATTGCGAACTATCAATCGCTGGCTCGTCGATGAGGTGGTAGCCAGTCGAAGAGATAAGAGTCATCACAGCACCAGTTATTGGTGCAGAAACCCGCTGCGGCGGGATACTTGCCGCAAAAGTGTTATGCTCGAAAAAGAACATAACAAAAATGGTTAAAGACCATCTAATGCTCATTCAAATCCTATATTGCCATCGGTGTAGTTATCGAAATACCTCAATCTACTTCCTTCCCTCAATGGATATGGTAGGCAGGGTTGGTCAATTCCCAATATTCATCTTTTTTAACTTCCACTAATTTTTTAGTAACAGGATTGCCCTTGACCCTAAAACAGACTTCTTGCATGAAAATGTTACTATCTATTACATCGGTGATCTCAACTTCCATATTGCTGAGCCCATATAGGCCTTCAGCGAATTTTTTCTTAAACTCATCCCGAAGGTAATTTCTTGCCACATTATCAACTTCCGCCCAGCGTTTTCGGCAGGTAGTGTACTTAATTATAATTTTTTTATTTTGAACATATTTTTCACGGGAGCTGATTTCATCATAAAGTTCCAGACTAATTTTTTGAGGAGGCGACTTCTTGATAGTCGTACACGAGCAAATTGCAAATAAGATTAAAAATATTAATTTTTCTTGCATGAGCCACTCACTGTTCTGCAATACTGCCTGTATAAGATTGGGATCGTGAACATTGTTTCCTTCTGGTTCAAATCAAAAACCTCCCAGTCTTTCCCGCATTTATTCTCCACCTCTTGTTCAAAATCAATCAAGGGATTAACCGGAATTACGATTACGGCCACAGCACAATCGCTGATTAGAAAAGGCTGAACTCCCGTCCTGTCGATTATTACTTCATCATTGAGGTAAGTTTTTTTCGAAATGTACGGCTGTTTTGAAGTTGAACTACATGCAGAAAAAAAGATTAAGAGTGCAAAAAGAGCATTCATTAATTGCAATCTTAAAAATGGTTGATCTTTCCACATAAAATTCTGCGCTCTTTTCACATCATCAGTTTATTCTATTAATATTATGACTTATAATGGGAGTAGAGTGGAATAAAAATGTGCGGTGCCTGTCTTGAGATTGGATAGTACGGGCCTGAAGAAAATCATTTCTTATTACCTTGCAACTTTAAAATGAATATCAAACTTGAATTACAACTCAACAGAACACCGGCCTTGACAACCATTCTTTATATTGGAGTTCCAAGCGTCGTTATGACTTTTTTTGCCTATAATTTTGGCAGTTCTAGAATTGCATTAATTGTGTTTCTTGTTATGGTCGTTGGGCTGTTTACTTCTACATTTTATTTTATACATTCATTTTTTGATAGGTTTGTTGTGACCGATACGGAGTTTAAAATATTTCGAGTCAGACCTTGGGGAATTCTAAAAGAAGAATGGATTATTATTAATCAACAAGATGTTGTGGCCATTGAAAATAAAGGTTGGATACTTCAGATTGGACTGACAAACGGTAAGAAATTTAAGCTCAAATTAACAAGGCCAGGACGAGGAGGCCCGTATGCAAACTATAGCATTGAGCATGGACCTGATGAGCTTATCGAGGTAATCGAGAATTTAAAAAAAGAAAAGCGTCTGACGTTTTTCTTTCATCGAGACAAATTTACGAAGCCGATCGTCGATTATCTTCGATCAATCAACCTGCCCATGGTCAATAACACGGGTAACTTATAGAAAATATGTCCGATCTCTGGGATGATTGCCCCTACAAAAGGCCATAATCCCCCCTACTTGCCATTCAGCAGCACAGCTTATATACAGGTGCATCAAATTTTATCAGGACAGTGCAATATGGTTAATGTAGACCACTTTGACGACCTGGGTGATTTTCTTAACTCGTGCGTTGGCGCGCTTAAGAAGAGATTTCCCCACTATTCAGCTACTCAGTTGGCCAAGACCGTGGACGTGACCCAATCCTCATTCAATCGAGTCAAAAATCAGAATGTTGATCGGCCCACCTTCAATACGGCCTTCAAAATTGTGCGCGCGGCCTGTGGTGAGGAGAAGGTTCAATCCTTCATCAAGCGCTTTTATCCGGAGATGTCTGAGACTATTGAACGCGCTTATCCCGGCAACGCTGACGTGCCGTTTGTTGCTCCAGCGGCCGAGACCTTTTTCCAGGATTCCACCACACATGAAATCATGATGATGGCCACAACACATGCGGGCCTTAGTCGTGAGAAAACCTTGGAAGAGTTTGGAAAAAAGGGATTGGCCGTTTTAAATAAGTTACTGCAAGAAGGGATTCTAAAAGAGGTCGACAATAAGATTTCAATTGAAGGTACAGTTAATGCCACTCAAGAGACGGTTCACATGTTCCTTCAAAATCTTATCAAGATGAACTATGATGTCGACGCTTTTGGGGACAATAAGAATTGGCTTTCAGTGCAGTACGAATCGGTTAAACGAGATGTGGTCGTTCCACAGTTGCGCGAGATTTATATCAGGCTCAATCAAGAAATTAGAAGCGTGATGACCGCCCCAGAATCAAAAGGTCCCGACGTGGTTTGGGCCGGGCTGGTAATGGATAGCATGTCGAAGCACGCTGATCTGTTGGAACGCGATAATAAGAAGGTGCTCCAATGAAAAATATATTGGCAATTCTCATATTCAGTATTTCCTTGGCCGCTTTCGCGACTGGTGGAGACATGGGCGGCGGTCGTTCCATGGCTAAAGATGGCGATGGCTCCGGCGGAAAAGTTATCTCGATCTCTAGTGACCAGATCGAAGCTGTTATTTCCAAAGACGGCGTATACGCTCGCCCCATTGACCTTCAAGAAGGTTTTGAGAAATTTGAAGGCGTAAAAGTTACTACAAAGAAAATTATTCTCGATCTCTCTACCCCTGCAAAACTTGATGTTGGAACCATCCTTCTTCGTGATGGGCGCGCAATCAACATGGATGCTTTTAAGGCCGTCTCGAGCGGTGGGGATATGGGGGGGGGCTGAGGTTCTTTAAGTTCTGTCGAGCGGATATCTGCTAATTATGCACAAACTCTTATTTCTAATGGAACTTTGTACAAGTGATGTTCTTTAGATAGAATAAGGTTTATGTCAGAAATTCACGGCCAACATTTAGAAAAACTCTTGAAGGGTCTTATCGCCAGAGGCCAAGAGTGTGAATGGGTTGAGTTTAAGGAAAATAATTCCAACCCTGAACTAATTGGCGAATACCTTTCCGCACTTTCTAATTCAGCTTTTCTTCATAATGAGACGTTTGGGTATTTGGTCTATGGCGTAGAAGACAAGGGCCTGCAGATCGTAGGTACGAAATTTAATTTTAAAAATGAAAAAATAGGCAATGAACCTCTTGAGAATTGGCTTGCTTACCAGCTTGAACCCAAAGTTGATTTCACCGCCTTTCAGTTTGAGATTGATGGCAAGAATGTTGTCTTGATTCAAGTCGATGCGACTCGTCTTCGTCCTATCTCTTTCAAAGGCGTTGAGTTTATACGAGTGGGAAGTGTCAAAAAGAAATTAAAAGATCATCCTGAGAAAGAAGCAAAAATTTGGGAAAAGGCTTCGCGAACTTCATTCGAAAATCGGATTGCAAAGTCGGGGATAACCGATGATGAGGTTCTTGCATTACTTGATTATCCAAAATATTTTGAACTGACTGGAACTCCGTTGCCTCAGGGGAAGGATGGAATTATTGCTAGATTCACCTCAGAGGGGTTGATTCTTAAAAATAAGATAGAGGGCCATGACATTACTAATCTCGGTGCCATTTTATTTGCCAAAGGCCTCGATAAATTTCCACATCTTGAGCGAAAGGCCATGAGGGCTGTGATCTATAAGGGTAAGAGTAGAATTGAGACGATTAAAGAGCATTTGAGTCTCAGTGGCTATGCCGCTGGTTTTGAATCTTTTGTTGCCTATATTAACGATCAACTTCCATCGAATGAGGTTATCGGCAAGGCCCTTCGAAAAACCGTAAAAATGTACCCGGAATTGGCCATCAGAGAGCTTGTGGCCAATATGCTTATTCACCAGGACTTCGATATTTCTGGTACAGGTGCCATGGTCGAGATATTTGAAGATCGTATTGAGATCAGTAATCCCGGCAGCCCCTTGGTGGAAACGCTTCGTCTTCTTGATCACAGTCCGGTTTCACGAAACGAAAAACTCGCATATTTCCTGAGACGAATTAATGTCTGTGAGGAGCGAGGGACGGGGATTGATAAGGTTATTAAAAGCGTTGAGGAGTACCAGCTTCCAGCGCCGCGTTTTGTTCAAGAGCAACAGTTTTTTAAAGCAGTCCTTTATGCGCCCACTGAGTTAAAAAACATGAATAGGGATGACAAGAACAGAGCTTGCTATCAGCATTGTTGCCTTAAGTATGTCTCAAATCAGGTCATGACGAATGAGTCATTAAGAGAACGCTTTCAGATCAAAGAATCAAACTATCCACAGGCTTCAAGGATTATTGCAGAGGCCATTGAGGCCGGGATGATTAAATTATCCGACCCTCAGAGTAAATCTAAAAAGCTAGCCAGCTATATTCCATTCTGGGCCTAGGACCAGCCTTCAGTTACATAAAATATAGCTGTAACAAGCTAAAATCACGAAGTTTGCGCGACGATAATGGCTTCTCAGTTACATAGCCGTTACATAAGAAGTTGAAGTGCGGCACTTACACCCGCCCACCCCATTTGGAAAATGTTGTTCTTAGAAGGGTGTGCATGGTAAATTGTCAGCTAGTAAAAATTTGCTCGTAAACACATCCGGATATTTCATACCCGATTTCTCTCAAATTGGTTTGACCCAGAACATTGAAAGCTATGTTGGCTTGGGAATAATCTAGATTACCGCTTGCATGCGAAATTTATTCCAGGTTTGCCAGGAAATATGAATTTATGAGTCGAAATTGCGTGAAAGCCACATAGAAATTCGTGATTGAATAAGATAGCATGTCTGCATCACAGAAGTACCCTCATAACTCAGACGATAGTTTCCGTCTGGCGAAACTAGGTTCAGGTTACTTAAAAGGCAGTAGTTCAATTAGGAAAGAATGGAAGTTTTCATTGGCTGTATTGTAACTGTACGTAGAAAAGTTGCCGGAAAAGAACACTCCGAAAACTATAGGATAACAACTGCGGCACAAAAAATGGCCACAGGGAAGGTCTATTATGGCGCTGTATCTTTGAGTTCAAAAAATAAAGTTACACTCTTTAAAGACGAAATTGTTTTTTCGGAAACGCAGCCAGACAGTTTACAAAGGAATCAGCTACAACAGGCTCTAACGAAGGTTATGAAAGAAAAGAGATCTCAGCTACTCGAAGTCATTGAAAGATGCAAAGTTGAAATTAGGTGGCTGGATAATAAAAAGACCATGAGCTATGAATTAGTCGGTAAGGATGCCACCGATAGATCATCTGGGAAGCTTGGGATTACGGATAATCATTTGGGCCGCAGCTTGGTCGGCAAAGCGGTGGATGAGGTCTTTAAGGTAAATGATAGAGATGTTATTGTATTAAAAGTTGATGCCGTAACTCCTGCCTTTTCTAGCGAGGTCCCTGCAAAAAATGATGTCAATATGCCATTGCAGATTGCAAGCATCGAAGATATTGATTTGGGAGAGAAGAAGGAGGTCGTTCAACTAGACCCTCATCAATCAAGCATGGTTATGGCTGGGCCCGGTTGCGGAAAAAGTTTTACCCTCGTCCAAAGAGTTGCTTATCTTATTGAGCATTACAGCTTAAATCCTAATGTCCTTTTGGTTTTAAGTTTCTCAAGGGAGGCCGTGGCGGAGGTGCGCCGTAGATTATCAGAATATACTATTCGCAACATTCAATATGTACATCCGATCACTATTGATTCTTATGCTGCCACAATAATACTCAAAAACCAAAATCCCAAATCTCCTTTCCCATGGGGTGATAAAACGTATGATGATGCGATAATAGAGGCAACACGCCTGCTGGAGCGGCGCGACATAGCAGAGATTAGGCACTTATTTGTGGATGAAGTGCAAGACATTGTTGGCTGTCGCGCTGAGTTCGTACAGAAAATTATAAACATGCTTCCTAATGCAAGTGCAGGCATAACTCTGTTGGGGGACTTGAATCAATCGATTTATAATTGGTCACTTAAAGAGCAAGCTAAACAAATTACATCAGATCAATTTCTGGCCAATATTAAACTAGCGACATGCATGAAAATTCGAGAGTTTGAGTTGTCAAAAAATTGGCGTACAAGTAATTCGAGCATTAAGGATTTACACACTCCTGTACTTGCCATAATGCAGAAAGCATTAACTGCAACATCGAACGAACTAGTGGGCTTAAAAAACCATTTCCAAGAAATTCTTTCTACCTATTCTTTTGTCAGGTCGCGAAACCAAGATAAGTATGCAGCTAAAGGAGAAGTCCATCCGGAAGTGGGAAAGCAAAAATGCATATTAACGAGAGATAATGGGCAATTGATTGGTGAAAAAGAAAAAAACATACCTCGAGATATAGCAATTAGAGTTCTTGGGAAGTATATGTATGGGCAACTTCCTGTTTATGTCGCTAAATTGTTTGCCGAGCACTGTCATGACAAAATACTCTCGCGAGACCAAATAACTCAATTTGCAAATGAATTCCAGTTAGAAACTAAAGACGGTTGGAAGATCGAAGAAGTTTGGGACTTGTTAAAGGGTATCGAGAAGGACAATCGCTGGCCAGACTACTTAGATTTAGGATTGACAAAAAAGCGTTTGGTTGCAATTCGTGATGTCCCTTTTTGTAAAAAAGAAAAAGATGAGTTGAGTCGTGCCCCAATTGTACTTTCTACTATCCACTGTTCGAAAGGACTTGAGTTTGATGAAGTATTTATTATCGCACCTGAGCTTGACCGGATTCATGACTTGCCAGCACTAATTGATGAGTTGAGGCTTTTTTATGTTGCCATAACGAGGGCCAAGTCTCTTGTGCGTTTACTGGATGAGCGTTCAATCTATAGACTATATCCACATTACAATAATAACGATGAAGACGCGATTTCTCGGTGGTATAGAAAAACCGATGACGGGAGGATTGAATTTAATATCGATAATGATTTGGATGTTGATGGGGCGTCCTTCATTACAGAGTTCCAGAAGGCAGATGTGACAAGTGTGCAAGCGCATATTCTCGAGCGGCTAAAAGTAGGAGACATTGTCCAGGTGAAGCATGAAGATTATGTCAATGGTGCAAGGTATTTCATATACCATGAGAATCTTTGCATCGGGTGTATGTCCGCGAGCTTTTACAAGTCAATTGATACGCTTTATACAAAAAACCGAAGACAGAAACCAAATAGATTCGATGCAAAAGTTGGAAAGCTGTATTCGGAGCATAGATTTTATCCATTCTCTCTGGATATATTAAATAAAAGATACACGAATGAAATTGAAGCGTGGGCAGCAATCAAGTTAACGGGATTATCGAAGGGGTAAGCATGGAAAAGATTGAAAAACATGAAGAGCTAAAAGAATCAATTCTTGATTTTGTTAACGCACATTTAATCGGTCCGATGCATGGTGATAACGAGGTCCTAGAGGGGGAGCACATCCTTCGCAATTGTTATGTGTCGGGTGTCCTTTATCCTCTTGAGATAGAAAGCACAATCAAAGATCCTTCTTGCGTTAGTAATCCCTTTGTCGACACTCAGTCTACTGTCGAGCAGGAGCTGAGTGCAGACGATGATGCTATTCCTTCCGAAGAGTCGACAGCGGAGGACGCTAAAAATGAAGTTGCGTCTGATAAAATTATTTTCCCGAGTTCTGCTGGTTTGAGTATAAGATGCCGCTCAAACCTTGAATATTTGAGCGTGAATATTTCATTTGGTACATACTTGTTGAATCCTTCTCTTGGCGGCACAGGACAATGCTATATAAGGAGTCCTTTTTCTTGGTCAGGAAAAATTAACTCACTGGAAAGCGGGGCTGTGTATATCATTGATAAATGGGTTAGATTATCCTGGCATGTAAGAAAAGAAAAATCTTTTAATGTTGTATCAATAATCTTGGAAAATAGAGTCAGGCCAGAATTTTTTCCCGATATAAATAATCGTAAGAAGGGTATATTCAAGAGCGTTGGCTCTATCT
>JAHFAA010000011.1:0-8411 GCA_023250775.1 Bdellovibrionales bacterium | reverse complement strand
GAGATATTCACGCCAGATGGTGGAGATATACTTCGGGTTTCACCGGAAATTAGAGAATCCGGTGACCATGAAATAAATGCGAGCACTCTTCTCTATAGAGATTGTCATCCGTATGCCTCCGGGCACAATTGTTCTGTCGACTGGGAAGAGTTTGGCGATGGAGTGAAAGTGTGGACTACATTTTTCCCCAGGTATGATTTATATCAAATGATTCCATCGGTGATTGATGATGTAGATTTCTCGATTGAAAATTTTACTGATTCCAAAAAATTTAACGAAAAAGGATTGTTGTTTTTTAAAATATTGGTTGAAAGATACTCGCAGTGGATTGCGGACAGTCGGAAAAGAGCAGATGGTTTAGACGATTTGTATAAGGGCATAGCAAGGAAAAATCTTAATAATTGTCAACGGGCAGTAGAGAGGATGGAGCAGGGGGTGGTACTGCTAGGGACGAATGCGAGTGCTCAGAACTGTTTTATTAAGGCAAATCAAGTTATGTCTCTGCAGCATGAATGGAAAAAGACTGGAAAAATATTCCGATGGCACCCATTTCAAATTGCCTTTTTCTTGCTCAATCTCCAAGGACTTTTTGATGAACTAAGCAACGATCGAAAGATTGCAGATTTACTTTGGTTTCCCACTGGAGGTGGCAAGACTGAAGCATATCTCTTAATCTCTGCATTTTCATTCTTATGGAGAAGAGAAAGAGAATCCCTTAAGCAGCGCTGGGGCGGGGGTACTGCGATTATTCTAAGATACACTCTTCGTCTGCTGACCCAGCAACAGCTTCAGCGAGCTGCACGAATGTGTTGTGCTGCGGAATTTTTGCGAAAGGCAGATCCTGCTACGCGGGGACACTCGCCCATATCCATTGGTTTTTGGGTCGGTGGGGATTCGTTTCCCAATGATAATAAAAAATGGGAAAAAATGCGTATTGAAGGTTGTGCTCCCATGCCTCTGTCTTCTTGTCCGTGCTGCAATTCGGAATTAGCGATAGCAAACTACAGGGTCAGATCTGTTGGTGGAGAGATTAATGGAAATAAGGTGACTCGTTTAAGTATCACATGCTTTGAGGAAAGCTGTGCCTTCAGTAAGCAACAATTGCCCATTTATCTTACCGATGAAGATTTATTTAGATTCAGTCCAACGATGGTCATTGGAACGGTTGATAAATTTGCCAATGTGGCTTGGAGTACTAAATCTGGAAAACTTTTTAATAAATATCATCTTCAATGCAACATTCATGGCATGTTTCATGAAGCAGAAGAAAAATGTTCCTGCCGTCTCTCGCCTATTTTAAGTTGCGCTCCAGAACTGATTATTCAAGATGAACTTCATCTTATTACTGGGCCGCTAGGTTCAATGGTTGGTGCATTTGAAGTAGCAATAAGATCTTTATGTAAAAATGGACTAGCCGAGCCAAAATATATCGCCTCAACTGCAACGATTAGAGGAGCTGGCCGTCAGCTTATGGAGCTCTACAGAAAAGAGGGTTTTCAGTTTCCCCCGTCAGGACTTGAGAGCGGTGATTCTTTTTTTGCCAAGAAAGCTAACCAAAATGACAGGAGTAAAATACGCACTTATGTGGGAATTAGCGCGCAAGGAAGATCTAGCAAGCTTATCGCTGCGCGACTTTATGCAGCGATAAGCCATTTTTATCAACATCATCGAAATAAATCGACCTTCAATTCGGCGGACCTGGATTATTTTAGAACGGTTGTTGGATATTTCAATTCAAGAAAAGAGCTTGGGGGTGTCAACACAATGCTAGGTGATGACGTCCTCAAGTGGCGCAAATATCAGCATGATATTGATGATTCAAGTTACCCGAACGCCCCGCTAGATGTGGAAGAATTATTCGGGGGTATTTCTAGCGAAAAAGTTATGAAAGTTATGGCAAGAATGGAAATGCGAAATCACAAAGCACCTGAATTCGTTCTTGCAACAAATATCCTCTCGGTCGGAATTGACATCAATAGGCTTGTTACAATGGTGATTGCAGGGCAACCAAAAACAACATCTGAATACGTGCAGGCCAGTAGTCGAGTGGGAAGGGAAAGGGCTGGCATTGTATTTATAAATTATAACTGGGCACGCGCGCGAGATCGATCGCATTATGAAAAATTTCGATCTTATCACGAACAACTTTATCGTTTTGTTGAAGGCGTAAGTGTGACACCTTTCAGTCCAGAAGTGAGAAGAAGGACATTGGCCGGCACATTAGTCTCAATGTTGAGGCATAACACGCCTGATATGTGGGGAGATTTTGGTGCGATCAATATTCATCGTTGTTTGTCAGATGTTCAGCGAGTCAAAGAAGAATATTTGGAAAATATACAGGACATTAATACGAAAATTGAAGTTGGAAGAGAGATAGATCAATTCTTTGAGACCTGGAAGAAAAAAACGGACAGAAGTACTACTGATTTCAAGTACAGGGCGTCGGCAAAAAATCGAGGTGTTTTGGTGCCATTTGGCATAGAGGCCGACAATTTCATTGATTATTTTGTGAACTCTTTGAGGAACGTTGATGATGAAATTCCTCTAAGCAAAATGTGAGGTACAAATGTCTAAAAAAATTCATAGTATTCGGAAAAGTCAGCTTATATTTAATTCAGGACCTGGCGCTATTGTCGACTTATCTGATTTTTCTGGGATTGTTACAGGCCTTGAGTGTTGGGACCTAGATAAAGTCGAACGTATGGAAAGACGTACGAGGCGTGGGTTTACTTATCTTTTTAAGCCTCCCACTATCAGAAGCGGTTATGGAGGTATACCTAATTATCCCCACGGAGTTGTGCCCATAAAGAGATTTCCAACTTGGGTGCAATGTTCAAATCCAGAATGTAATATATTTGGCCAATTTTGGCATGTGAAGAGTCAAAGAAATGAATTTAAATGCCAGCGTTGCGACAACAAACTTGTACCCGCGAGGCTAATCAGAATCTGCAAACATGGGCATATAAGTGATTTTCCGTGGCATCAGTTCTACCACGATGGGGGAGATATTTGCTCGTTTGTTGAACCAAAATACAGACTTGTTGTTAGCGAACAACAAAGCGGAAGTCTCAATGATCTAAGATTGTTTTGTGAATGTAACCGGCATCCTGAAGGCAAGAATCTGGTTGAAGTATACAGTTTCCCTGCTGGTAAGGTCTGCGGGCGCAGAAATCAACCTTGGATAGACGATGGAGATGGCCCGTGTACCGTACCGGCAATTGTAGTTCTGCGGGGAGCATCCAATGTGTATTTCCCAATGGTACTATCTGAATTAACCATACCGTCTTCGGAGTCAAAGTATGACAAATTTTTTGCCCAAGAATTCTCAAGAGAGATTCACACTCTTAGAGGGCTGACGAACTTAAAAATAAGGCATGAAGTGATTCATGATCTTCTTAAACCTGAAATTGTAACTCAATTTGGAATTGAAAAAGAACAGCTTGTTCTTAAAATTGAAGAATATCTTAATGATGACAGTGGAAGTTCTATTTTTAAGGACGAAGAGTCTATCAGACGTGAAGAGTTTGATGTTTTAAGTAATCCCACTATCGTTACCGAAGATATAGTTCCTAAATTATTTAGCGCAAACGTTGTGGAGGTTGATTCTATCTTACAGCGTGCAGGAATCGACAAAATTGTTGCTATTTCCAGGCTGCAAGAAATTAGAGTGTTGCGTGGGTTTTTACGTGCAGATCCGAAAGATGGAAAAATGGTAGATATTGGCGAGTCTGTAGGAGGGCGATATCCCGCCGTTGAGGTTAATGGAGAAGGGCTGTTTATTTCTTTCAATGAATCCCAGCTAAATAAGTGGGAAAAAAAAACAGAATGTCATCGAGAGATGTAGAACCTTAGTTAATTTCAGTACAGAAAGAAGTACTGGACGTATTTTACCTTTTGATATTTCTCCTCGCTCAATTTTCCTGCACTCACTTGCGCACGCTTTAGTGAAGCAGATGTCTCTTTTCGCGGGATATAGTAGCGTCGCGATAAGAGAAAAAATATATAGTGGCAAAACATATAATGGTATTCTACTTTACACAGGTGAGTCAGACTCAGAAGGTACAATGGGAGGGATTATCTCTCTTGCTACTCTAGATAAATTCTCAGTTATCTTTTTAGAGGCGATCGAAGACTTGAAATGGTGCTCCTCTGATCCTCTTTGCAAAGAAAATGGTCATGACAAAAATCTAAATGAAAACTTAGCCGCTTGTCATGCGTGCCTATATCTTTCCGAAACAAGTTGTGAACTCTCAAACAGGTTTCTTGATAGAACATTAGTTATTTCAGATTCAGTGGGAATTGGATTTTTCAATGAAAGAATCTGAATATAAACACATTATTTTTGCAGTACGGAGCCTCTCAAAATCATCATGTGCAGGTATGGCTGCTGATATCGAATTGCGAGACAGTCCAAAAAAGCTAGAAGTATGCTTATCTAGGTCCCTAGACAGAACCCATACTTCTTTTGTTACTCTGATGGACATTTTGCAAGACGTCTCAAGTGCCAATGACCCGAAATATGTGGCATTTTTGACTGCGCTAAGATATCAAGCTACAGAAACTGCCCCCGCCATCATTCCTGTGTGCACTCTTGCAAATGATCTTCTTCCAGGCATTGCGAGAACAAAAGAAGAAACTGTTCGTCTCCTTGATCAAGCGACAAAGTCAATTTATATTCTTGGGTACTGGCTTACGAGTAATGTTGATTATTTGATAAGGGCCCTTGAAAGAGCTTCTGGCAGAGGTGTTAAAATTATACTTCTAGCAGACTCGAAAGAAAATTTTTTGAATCCATTCTTAAAGATGTGGGATAAGCAGTACCCTATCCCTTCAATATATGTTTTTTTGGCAAGTCAGAACAGGAAGGATGGATTAGACGGAGCTAAGATGCATGCAAAAACGATTATTGTAGATGACGAACGTATGCTGATAACTTCTGCAAATTTGACTTATTTAGCATTAACCCAAAATATAGAAGTCGGCATTATCATTGAAGGAAGATTATCTGTCCAAGCTGTTTCAAAGATGGTTAATCATTTAATACACAGTGCAGATGTTTTTGAAAAGATCATAGTTTAAAATTGTTTGTTTCGACAAAAAAATATCCTTCGATAACTACTGGTATAATTGGGCTATTTAGAATATTCTTATATCATGCAACATCATGAATTTATTCTATAAATGAAGACATTTAACAAAAGCACGGTTAACACACTTGACCTCTTCGCAGGTGCTGGTGGTATCAGTCTTGGTTTTCATATGGCCGGGTATGCACCCGGGGTGATGATAGACCATTGCCCTTATACACTCGAAACTCTAAAAACCAATCTTGGCCATCTTGGCGGAGTTGTTCTGAATCAAGATCTTCAAACTTTAACTCCACAACAATTAACGAAATATCTAGATTCAAGTAAAATTAATAGCAAATTTGATCTGATAATCGGAGGGCCGCCTTGTCAAGGATGGAGTATGGCCGGTAGGGCCAAATTGAAATCTCTTGGGCGAAGCCCCTCGAAGCATTTCAAAGATTCCAGAAACAAACTACTCATGAAGTACGTTAGTTTCGTAAAATATTTTCAACCCAAAGCGTTTCTGATGGAGAATGTCCCAGGAATTCGCTCCTATTATGGAGTTAATGTACTTGAAAAAGTCATGTCGAGTTTTGAGAAAGCGGGCTTTAATACAACTTGTGCTGAAGTCAACGCACATGATTTTGGCATCCCCCAGAAGAGGAAAAGAATTATTGTTGTCGGAGTGAGGAAAGATTTGGATAAAGAATTTAGTTTTCCTCAAACTAATGGATTACATGGGGCAAGAAAGTTTCCCATGGTTACACTGAGGGATGCGATATTGGATCTTCCCATTATTAGGGATGGGAATAAAGTTCTTATTAAGCCATATAATGTGAATCAAAATGATTTATCGCCGTATGCGAGGTTGATGAGGAAAGGTGCTGATCAACAATATGTGTTTGATCATATTTGTACCGAACATAGAGACTCTGATGTAGAAGCTTTCAGGCTTTTGGGTCAGGGCGGGACTTATAGAGATTTACCATCCAAATATAAACGATACAGAGATGATACCTTCAGCGATAAGTATCAAAGACTTTCTTGGAATGAACCAAGTAGATGCATAACGGCACATCTAAGCAAAGATTGTTACTCTCATATTCACCCAACGCAAGCTAGGACAATTACGGTTAGAGAGGCTGCAAGAATCCAATCATTTCCTGATGGATATTTCTTTAACGGCGGTATGTGTTCTCAGTTTAAGCAAATAGGGAATGCAGTTCCTCCTTTATTAATCAAGGCATTCGCACTTGAGATTGGAAAACAAATACTCGGATCAGAGAAGCTAACAAATCAAGGTCGGCTTGATTTGTTAGCTTGGTAGTTTTCTTGTGGTCTTTGGATCACAGTCACGCGCAAAATATTTTACTGTTTCGCTAAAATCAGTTTTTAATTAAGAGTTTACTCTAATAATTTTTTTCCCAAGTTATTCATCTCCCTATGAACGTCTTTATTAATCTGGCATTCCCAGATAGTAACGACCTTCCAGCCGCTTCTTAAAAGTTTTTGTTTGTTTTTCTTATCCCTCGTTTGATTGTCCGTAATCTTCTTTCTCCAAAATTTAATTTTTGACTGTGGCCCATTAAAAATTGTACAAGTTGTGTGACCATGCCAAAAGCAAGCAACACCAGACATCCTTTTGCTTATACCTTAGAAAACTTGAGCTATGTATGAACACAGTTCAATTTGCCCATAGGCTGAGCAGGGACTCGTTCTAGAAGAACATTAGAATTATCTTGAGAGTGCCGTTTTGTTGAGAACCACCCCATATAATAACAAAACTTCTTTGTGGTTATTAACTAACACGGCACTTCTCCATCTGAACTCAAGACATACTCAGCAGCATCGGCATAACAATCCTAAGCTTATTCTCATCCATCGTCTCAATGATCCCTTGGCACTGCTCAATCAGCTCATGCCTCTGTGGAGAAACGTTTAGAAACTGATTAAATAATTCCATGGTCAGACCATAGGTCTCCACGATGTGACGAATCTTTTGATCAGTGAGGGTAATGCGACCATTTTCAATGAAGCCAATTGTGTTTTTATTGAACCCACACATGCGACTGGCAGAGCACTGGTCAATTTTTTTACGAAGCCTAAGCTCCTTTAACACCTTGCACTCTCGTGTAATTTGCCGATGACAGAAGCGCCGATCGTCTCGTGCTTCAGTCGTAATTCTCTTTCTAATGCAATTGACATCAATAGATGCCTTCAGTTTCCCAGAGCGCAGCTCGTCCAATTCTGCATCGGAGAAGCCGTATTTTTTCTGGAACTCCTTGAATCGTTCAACCGAGATAGACCCGCGACCATTTTCAAGCTTCTCAATATATTTAAACGAGAAGTCGAATAATAAGGACGCTTGTTGGCGGTTGAGTTTTTTAAGAAGCCTCATCTTTTTTAGAAGGACAGCGTAATCAGAAATATAAGTCTGTGTTGATTCATTCATCTTCTTTCTCCTTTTTTGGTAGCGGAAGTGGTGCAAGCAAGTGCTTGCTGAAATTGTTTAGGGGTTTTCGGAACTTAAGCGAAAAGGTGCGCCTGAGCGCAAGGATATGCTTGACGGTGCTACGCCATGGCCTGGCCGGTAAGCGTTTGGTAAGCGGCTTGTGAAAGATGAGGAAATGCGCAGAAAGATAAAAAATTGAACTCTAATCAGTCCTAAGTATTACAAGTGTTTAAAAATTTAGGGAGAAAGGGAATTTGCCAAAACATTCGAAATTTTTTTGGAGCGGAAAACGAATTTCCCGCAACCGATTAGAATCATTGGTGTTTGTGATATTTAGTAACTTTTAGGAACATGCTCGCCCGTACGAAAGAGATTGACCACGTTTGCGAAATCTTCTTCTCGTGGAAGTCGAATATTTAACTCTTCTGTGACCCCTTTGACATCCGTTCCAACTAATCGCAGATAGACCATGGTGGTCTTAAGCTGTGAATGGCCCACGATGGCCATAACCTTAGCGACGGGCACACCCTGTAACAACAATTGCGTTATGAAGGTTGCCCTGAGATCGTGAAAGCGGATTGGTGTAATGCCTATTTCGTCACAGAACCTTCTTAAAATCTTCGCCTGGATTCCAGACCTCCAATCAGGGTGTCTTTCTAATACCGCTGATGTGCTGGATTCGGCCTTGGTTTTAAGGTGTCGTAAAAAATGTTCGAGTTCTTTAGAGATTGGCACAACACGATTCAATGAACTCTTAGTAGGCCCAAAGCCGTTTTTGGGAGTCCAGCTCTTATTCACTGAAATAAACCCGCTGTCTAAGTCGATATCAGACCATTGGAGCGCGAATAACTCGCCAGTCCTCATCCCGGTCAGTAACGCCATTACCCAGT
>JAHFAA010000326.1 GCA_023250775.1 Bdellovibrionales bacterium | reverse complement strand
TTTTTTACTTTGTTGTTTCAAGCACGCGCCGAATTTCTTCTTCACTGGTTGGAACATATTTAATAACTTCGCCCTTTTTCTTCATGCGTTCTAAATCTAATACTGTGCCTGGAACCAGATCCTCACCATTCCCGAGTTTGCCCTGCACGGCATAGATTACCCATCGTGGCCCTTCGAGAGATAAAACAAGATAGGCCATGTCACTGGCGGCCAAAACCGTTTGTGCTGACAGTTGCACCAAGTGACCAAGGCCAAGCACGATACCAGACCCCAAGGTATATGACGGCGGTACTGTAATCATTTTTGCAACTTCATAAGCCGCTACAGTTGCTCCCGCCGCTGTCGAAGCAACTGTGCCGACGACCAAGCTGGTGCCACTTAAAATTGTTCCAAAGGCATATCCGCCTGCTGCGGTGGATTCGCCTACGGCCATAAGAGATGGACCTGCAACCATCCCAGCACCACCCACCGCAACTCCAACACCGGCACCGGCAGCTGGAATTCCGACTGACACAAGTGGAACGCCGATCAAATCGATAGCTCCACGCTCAACTTTACCGGCCGTCTGATAAGAAACATTGACCAATTGTCCTGCAACCCAAGCACTGCTCGTGGCAAGCGCCCCAGCCGTCTGACTGGCGACACGAACACCACCTGCGTTTACGTTTGCCAGCACTTCCCCACTGGCCCCAATCACTTCGCTACCAGCTTGAACTACTTTTCCTGTTACTGCTCCGCCGGTATAAACAACAGGCGCCCCCACGGCCATCCCACCGGCCACGACTTGACCTCCGACAGCAACTCCGGTTGCCGCGATTTTTCCTGTGGCATTGATGGCAACATTGGCAACTTTGCCTGTCGTAGTAAGAGCGGCATCTCCCACAACGCCGGCACTTTGGAGTGCCATACTATTGGCCTTACCTGCTACTTTGAGTCCGGTAGACGCGAGTCTTCCTCCCGTGATTTCCATAATACTAAAGACTGAGGCGACGCTGGCGATAAAACTGGGGGCCACGAGATCATAGGCAAGTGCTCCGCTATTCCAGGTTGCCTCTACGGCAATTTGCGCGGTCGTAAGTCCAGGAACCACAACTACCATTGTTGGAATCGCCACTGCATTGATTGTGATGTAGCCCAAACTAGCGGCGGAAAGTTTTCCAACGGGAGCAATGATGGCATCCCAAAAGAGCGCTTTGCTGGTCCATAAAATGGCCTTTAGCATTCCTAGGGTGATGCCAATATCAGAACTGTTTTCGACAATTTCTTTGCCCGCATTTTCCAAAGACTCCTTAGCATCTTTGCCATACTCTTTGAAAGTTTTCCAAAACAAAACGGAAGTTAAATCAGCCCCTTCTTGTCTCACATCTTTTACTTTTTCAAATAATTTTCCGGCGACTTCTAGTGTTCGATCTTTGGACTCAGTTGCTCGATCGGCAACTCTCGCAGGGAGGGTGACATATCCTTGGATAAATTTTTCTTTGGCCCAGCGTCGATGAAATTTTGCCATTCTTTCTGTTTCCACGATAGAAAGATTAGCGCCAGAATTAAAATAATCTTCTATGACGTATCCTGTTTTGATCGCTTCCGTTCGCAACGCCGTACCTGAATCCGAGAGGGCCGCATCTGCGCTGGTAGCATTTTCACTCATCTCTTTATTAACATTTGACGCCGTTTCAATTGAACCGCTACTCATACCCTTTCTATTTTTCCACATCGCTTTGGCATTTTCTTTCGAGCTTGTGCTCACATCTTGATCAAAGGTTTTTCCGATGTGACTTAAATTTTGATGAAATTCCGCCCCCTCTTTTCTTGCTTGCTGAGCATACTCATTTGACTTGTAGTTTATGCTATCGGCATAGAGGTAACCGTTTTGTAAAAACTGTTTTTTGGCCTCCTCGCCTTGCTTTTGTGCCAGATGATCAAGGCGCAGCCCCAAGGCCAAGAGTTCAACTCGAACTTTTTTGGAAAGCTCAAACGCATATACGGTAGCATCTTTTGGAAGGCCCGCCGATTTTGAAATAATATAGGTCGAATCATCCCACGTCTCAGTGGCAATTTTCCCAGTAGTTCTGGTTGTCTCCTTATAAATATTGCCTGAAATTTTCATACTTTTCATGGTTCCGGCCTTCACGATATTGACGGAACTCTTGGCATTATCGAGGGCCAGCAAAAAAGATGCCCTAGCTTTAACACCTGCGGCCATACTAAAAAAATCCAGCAACTCAGGGCCAGGAGGAATTAGCTTCACGGTTGTGGAGGGTACTTGAAAGGCCCCATTTTTATACAGCGAAACGTGTTCACCCATATGCTTTTTAGTGTAGATAAGCGGATCTTGTTTTTGTGTCGATGAACAAGAAAGCAGTAAGAATAATATTAAATATTTTTTCATAATCCCCTACTTTTTTGTTTTTGTTTTCAAATCGGCCGGCAGTGCTTGCATAACTTTTTTTATAACTTCAGGGTCTTCACTAACGGTATTGACCTTCATCCCTTTCTTGCGAATTTTTTCCAGATCAACCACTGCGCCTACCGGTAGATCGCTGGCATCATTTTCATAAGTTATCGAGTAAAGCGCCAGCCTTGGGCCATCCCAGGCCAGAAAAAAAACAGAATTCACGGCAAAGAGACTAATTTGCAAAGGGAGCGCGGTGATTGCATTATATCCAAGCACGATCGCGCTCATGCTTGTACCGACAACTGCCTCTCCAGTATTGGAGCCTAAGTCATAGAGTAAATTTCCAGCATAGATCGCAGTTGCTGCCGTATTGGCCAAGGTCCAACTTGCAACAGCACCAGCTTTCCCCGTGGAACTTAAGGCGACTTGGTTCGCCACTCCCAACGTTCCGAGTGCTACATAATTTGGAACAACACTGGCCGCGGATAATAAGGCCATACTCGAGAGTAAAGCGCTGTCGACAACTTCTGTGATAATTTTCACACCCATTTTACCTGAATAATAAATCACTCCTCCTAAGGAATAGACAGTTCGACCTGAAAAGACGACAGTGCTCGCCACGGGCAAAAGCACTAATTTTTCAAGGCCAGTTCCAACAATGTGAGCACTATCATTCGCTGTTTCGCTTATCTGCTGCACGCTCGGTTTGAAAACTCCATAATAGATTGCCTTGATATGCCCCCAGAAAAGATAAGGAAGTGCGGTTAGGGAATTCTGGGCCTCGCCGGAATTGTGATATTCTGTCATCCACTCTTTCGAGGCCTGATCAAAAGATTCGCTCCACTTAAATTCCACACTTTTTGCTTTTTCACCTCTGAGATTCTTAACAATAGCGCTCATATTTTTAAAATCTTGCGACAGATTACTAAAATAGTTGCCGGGAATCGTGCTCAATTCCCGATAATCATCTTTATTCAAAGTATCCACATGAACGGTTCCAAGAAGAAGGGCATCCCAGGCCTTGACGAAATTATCGACAGAGTACTGCCAAGAGGCCTTAGTGCTTTTTTTACTAAATTCCCAGATATTTTTCCTTCCGCTTTCTCCCAGCTCACTCAAAAAATTATTGACGGCCAAAGCATGTTCTTTATTTTCATGAAAGGATTTCCATGTATTCTTCATCTCAATTTTTTGATCTGCGAGAAATTGTTGAACGGCCTGTCGATAAGTAATGATGGTTTTATCTCGACAGAATTCCAGACTTTTTTTAGTTGAAGGGATCACATACCAGCCTTCGTTATAAATGAGCTGTTGCCCGCGCAAATTCCCCATCGTGATAGGAATCACCTCTTCCAACTTTTTTTCAGCAAAGACCAAGGGAGAGATCAACGCAGTTACTAAAAGAAATAAACGGAGTAGAAATGCGTAACCTCGATCGTATTCCATGATCACTCCTCATAAATAAGCATGCATCATATTCTCTTTGTCATAGCAATTATAAACAGTTTCAGATTAAAATGGTGGAGATATTTTAAATTTTGACGCAATGGTTAGTGCTAAAATTGTAGACTTCATAAAGCTCCGCCTTGAAAAGCTTCATGATTGTAAAATGGGGAGAAGATGTGAACGAAACGGTCAGCGATTCCGAAGAAGATTACTTCTTTTTCTTCGGTTTTGCTGGTGCTTTAGTAGGTTTCATTTCTTTCAGCTCTTGTTCCAAGAACTTCAAAAAATCATTCTTTTCTTCGATGAGGTTGGTCAATACTTGAATTTCTAAGCGAGTATCTCCGATAAGGTTCATTTGGTCTTCTTTGGTCCATTCTTTCTTTTTCATTCTGGTCCTCGTTGCACACTGTTTGGTTAAATTCTCTGAGTTGTCATTAGCCTGTTGATCAATTCCTGTCCACTGTTTTGGGGCCGGCAAAAAGTGGCTGCAGTTTTTTGACCGCGCATAGTCTCCTGGTACTTTTTAAAGAGAACATTTACGTCCTAACCGACTTTAGATTCGGCCACTACGCATTCGGGCATTACGCCCTCACGCTTCGATCCCAAGCCGATTCCCTAAAAATAAAAAAGGCCACCTTTCGGTGACCTTTTTTAATTTGGTGGACGTGGCAGGGATCGAACCTGTGACCTCGAACATGCCATGCTCGCGCTCTCCCAACTGAGCTACACGCCCTTAATGAGATGATTTTGTGGAAGTTTAGTAAGATTGACTAAAAGTGGCAAGCTCTTTTTTCTCAAGATGCGCGCTAACTCGTCAATTTAATTGTTCTTTGCTTAATGCCTATGGCCGAGCAATTTTTGCTCGTATTTTTTTTAGCGAAATTACTCCTTAAAATAGTTGCAACATCCGATCAGGATTGCCGGGACATGGTGGCCTGAAGATCAACACTAAGGAAGGGGTTAATATGAGCAAGTGGCGGGCACAGGTAATGGTGAAGTGGGCGAAAGACGCTCCAAAAATGGACAACTGGGAATGGCTCAAAGAATGGAAGGAAGTGACATGGGCCGGTAGTACCATGGGTGACTGGG
>JAHFAA010000325.1 GCA_023250775.1 Bdellovibrionales bacterium | reverse complement strand
TTCGGCGTTTGGGGTGTGGCCTTTAAACCCAATACCGATGATATTCGCGAAGCTCCGGCCATAGAGATGGTATTAAGTTTAATCAAGGCCGGAGCCAGTGTGCAGATTTATGATCCCGTTGCTTCCGAAAATTTTCTATCTTGGATGAATCAGTTCAGTGAGAGCAAGGGAAAACTGAAGGCCTTTTCGGACAAGTATGATGTTTTGCAAAATGTTTCAGGTCTGATTGTGATGACCGAGTGGCGTGAATTTAAAGTGCCGGATTTTGATCAGCTGAAATCGCGAATGAAATCTCATGTTATTTTCGATGCTCGCAATATCTATGTTCCTCAAGAAATTGAAGAACAAGGTTTCGAGTATTATGCAATAGGACGACAATGGAAAAAGTAAAAGTTGCCATTCTTCAGCTCAATTCGAAGCTCGACTATAAGGAAAATTTAGAGTCGATGCAAAAGCTGATTGGCGAGGCCAAGGCCATGGGGATCAAGTATCTTTTTTTACCTGAATGTTTTTATTCGATATCCGATGGCACCAAACCCACACCGCATTTGGTGACTTCTGAAAATGACCACTTCAAAAAAATTCAGAAACTGGCCAAAGAAAATCGAGTTTTTTTGTTGGGTGGTTCTGTCGCCTTTTTAGAAAACGGAAAAGTTTTAAATCGTGTTTTGAATTTTGATGATCAGGGCCAGATGATTGGTCATTATGACAAGATACATTTATTTTCCTGCGCTCTGAAAGAAGGCAGTCAGACGAAGACCATTACTGAGTCAGATATTTATACCCCGGGAAAAACGCCCAAGCTGATTGATGCCGGCCCACTCAAAATTGGCCTATCGATTTGCTTTGATGTTCGTTATCCGGACATGTATCGACAATACGTCATCAATGGCGCTCAACTGTTGACGGTCAGTGCAGCCTTTACAGTTCCCACCGGCAAGGCCCATTGGCATACGCTTCTTCGTGCTCGCGCCATTGAGAACCAATGCTTTGTTCTTGCACCGGCCCAATATGGAAGGCATAATGAAATCATAGAAACTTTCGGCCATTCTCTTATCATTGGTCCGTGGGGCGAGGTGCTCGCTGATGCTGGAGAAGGTGAAAAATTGATTTGGGCCGAGTTGGATTTGGCCAAGATCAAGACCGTGCGAGAGGCGGTAAAAGTTTTTTGAAGTTGTCTTTAAATTTTCGAAGGAGAGTCATAATTGCGCACCATCTTGATCATCGAAGATAGCGAAGACCAGCGCAACTTGATGGGCAGTATCTTGGGCAGCCGTTACCGTCTTTTCATGGAAGGCTCTGCCGAAGAAGGTCTCAAACGCGCCCTGACCGTGAAACCCGAACTCATTTTGTTAGATTTAGGCCTACCAGAGATGGATGGATATGAATTGTGTAATCGCATTCGTTCCATTCCCGATTTGGAATCTGTTCCGATTGTGATTGTTTCCGGTCAGCATGGCGTGGAAGCACACTCCAAGGCCTATCGTCTAGGCGCCGACAATTACCTCGAGAAACCTTTTCAGAAGGAAGAGCTGCTCGCCATCATAGAATCGAAGCTCAAATATTCGAATAAGCTCATGCGTAAAACCATCGGCAATTTAACTGTCGATTTAAAAAATGGTGCCGCCATGATTGGCGGTGATAAATTAGATCTGACGCCGAAGGAGTTCAAAATTCTTGCGATCCTTTGGGAGAATGTGGATCAGGTTGTGTCGCGCGATTCGATTTTGAAATATGTCTGGGACAAAACCCATGTTTCAGATCGAGTCATAGATAATCATGTCACCGCTCTTCGAAAAAAAATCAAAGAGGCATCTGTGCGAATTGAAAGTATTTATGGGCAGGGCTATAAGCTTTTATCGAATTAGAGTTTCTTTCTGACTTGAAATCCTTTGTATTCACCTAAGCGATATCCTGTCATGCTCTCGATGGCGTCGGAAAAGGCGAGACCGAGATCTTTCAGATGAAAGGACAACGGTAATTGCATAATATCCAGCGGATTGCGATGGGCCTCAATCCAGTTGAGCATGCAATTCGGATGACTTTCCTTAAAGCGCTTTAGTCCCCAAATCCTTTGGTAGGTGAAATCGGGATTTTCAAATTTATCGCCGTGATACAATTTTCCAAAAGATTTGACCTTCTGATTCATCACGACTTCTTTGCGGGCCCAGCCGTAGTGATAAATGGTTGCCGCTATTTGTGCGCAAGGAATTTTGGCGCCGCCTTGATAACGAAATCCCTGAGCGTCTAACCAACTTACGATATTCTTGCCATTTCTGATCAAGCGAACTTCTCGGCGATAAACTTTTCGCGTTCTTCGAATGATGTCGATATTGCCGTAAAAATGTAAATAGTTGTAGATCAGGCCATCCAAATTTTGATCGTGATTGAGGTGCTCCACTCCCTTTTGAATCAAAGGAAAATCTTTTTCATGGATCGCCTCGTCGCCTTGAATGTATTGACAGTATTGTCCCTGACATTCTTTCAATGCGATATTGGTCTGTTCTGATAAAATAAGTCCTTTTTCTTTTTGATTGGGATTCCAAAAACTTTTTAAAAGTTTATATTTTGGGCCTTGGAGATTTTTTTCTAAATAGCTAAAGGTCCCGTCGTCCTGCTTAAGTTCTGGGTCATCAAATCCCACATTCACAATAATTTCATCGCACAAAGGCGAGATACTTTGAATACTTTCCAAAAATGGATAGCCCAGCTTGAGGCCGTGTTTGATGAAGGTGAATCCTGAGATCTTAATTTGGGACATATAAAAGATTATGCCAGAAAAGAACGTCGCGCGTGAAGCTGGGAAAGAGCACTAATTAGAGCAACTTCAATCCGCAGGATCGATGGGTGGATGTTGATAGGTGTCATTCCCATCTGGAGAAAGCGAGCTTCTTCCTCCACTGTAAGCCCACGTTCTGGGCCGAAGACCAGGGTTGTGCTTTGTTGCAGTGTGGGCAGATTTTGGGAAAACAAGTTTTGTCGCTCAGAAATTGAAAAGAGAAAGGCCGGTGAATCAGGGGGATTAGTGGGGAAGTAAGGCGATACAACAACCTCAGGCATTTTAAAATAAATACCAGATTGGGCCAGGCCTAGGGCCAAGTGATGTTCCTGATTAGGTGATTCGAAAATTTTTGAGGTCAGATAACTTTTTTCCGAGAGCTCGGCCTTGAAAAAACGAATCTTGGCAACGCCCATTGAGGTCGCATATTCAAAGATCTTTTTCACTGTTTGGGGTCGGCAGGCCCCGACCCAGATTTCATCACTAAATTTTGCCGTTGGCGCATCTGAAATAGGGAAGAGTTTAAGTTTGAGAGTCTTTTCGTTGATGGCAAGAATCCGCGCCATCCCCAGACCTTGATTGATCGCCACGATTTTGATGTCGTCGCCGACCTCGGCCTTGAGAATCTCGAGGACATGGGCCGTGCGAGTCGGATCATGGATGACAACCGTAGAATCATCATCGAGATTTGCAATTTCTTGTGGGTATAAAAAAAGGCGGTTCATCAGGATGGGTTTTAGGCCACTTTTTTCTTAAAATCAACAGGTGCTTGAGTCGATTTTTTGAAATCAATAATCTCAGCATCGGATGGTGTTTCAATCCCTTTTTCTTGTCGCGATTTATGAATCAATTCCGAGTACAGATCAATATGGCCTTGAATCATTTTGTCCAAGGAGTACATATTATCAAAACGTTGACGCCCCATCGCGCCCATGCGTTTCGCCTCAATAGGATTTTTAAAGAGATAGTTAATGGCATCACTCAAAAGTTCAACATTGCAAGGTGGAACAATCAAATTAGTACGACCGGGTTCTCCCACCACGGGGACACCAGACTTGAGATCCGTTGTGATCACAGGTTTGCCGGCACACATGGCCTCAATTTGAATCATGCCAAAATTTTCCGCAGGCGTAATACTTGGTAGAACAACCATGTGGGATGCATGATAGAGGGCGGAAAAGAGATCGGGGTTTTCCACGCGACCCAAAAAATGAATTTTGTGATTCATCTTGTGTTGGGCGACCAAGGCCTCAAGAGAAGCACGTTCACTTCCCTCGCCGGCGATGACGAGGTTTTGGTCGACATCACGCATGGCCTGAATTAAAAATTCAAGACCTTTGTAAGAGACAAGGCGGCCCAAGAAAAAGACATACGGGCCATATTGATTTTGCAGTTCCTTGATCATGACGTTAACAGCTGGAGTCTTTGCTAAACTTTGTGGGTCCATTCCAAAGGGGATGAGGGTGCATTTTTCTTGCAAGTCTTTCAACCCATTCCCATAACGAACGTGATTGATAGTCGGAACAATAATTCGATCAACAGCTCTCAAAAACATTTTTTGCATGGGATGATAAAAAGGCAGAAGCCATTTTTGACGGATGACGTCTGCATGATAAGTGACAACCACCGGGCAATGTTTAGGTGCCATTAAAAAAGATAGCTCGGCCAGTGGATTGGGCGAGTGAATGTGAATGAGATCTGTTTCCTGGGCCAGATCACGGTACATATCAGGCCAGGTGGGCGTAAGCGGTTGCGAGGCAATGACCCCAAGCTGAGGAACTTTGACGACGTGAACTCCTTCAATATCCTTGGCGTGAGAGGCCCAACGTTTTTCCATCGAACACAAGACTGTTACATCAATTCCTGCTCGCGACAGTCCTTCGCTGAGTGATTGTGTGACAGATTCGATGCCTCCACGATAAGGAAAATAAAATTTCCCGATCTGGAGAATTTTAAATTTGGCCACGTTTCAATTCCATTTGCTCATATCCTCGTACTTTTCTGACCAACTCATCGGAAGATCGCATGGTTATACAAAGTTTTTTTTTAGCAAAGTCCTTTTGTTCCCTATGATGGCAGAGGAAGAGTTTGTCAGTCGGGATTGTGACGAGTGAGAAATATTCGCGTGTTATAGAAAACAAGTGGTTGTCAGGCCTGCA
>JAHFAA010000324.1 GCA_023250775.1 Bdellovibrionales bacterium | reverse complement strand
AAATCTTTATGCTGGCAGAAAAGGATTTTCTGATTTGATGCTCTCCAGAGGTCAGCTCTTTACAAACGTCAGCATTTGGATGGGACATTCAACTATTCAAAGGACGTGGAGCAGTTACAAAGACAGAAAACGATTTCATGTAAATGAGTTTTAGAAAAGTTAGAGTCCATTACATGTTGATATGGTTTATGGCCTAAAATTCGACTTCTTACGCCATGTTCCCTTCAGTCAGTATCCGCATTAAACTCTAAAAGCATCGATTCCGACGGAAAAAACATCCTCTTCCTTAGATGGTGCAGCAATACCTCGAATTTTTTGTACTGTTTCACGCAACAGTTCTTTCACCAGTTCAAAATCTGATCGGCTCATTGAGTGGAGAGCAGTGAAGTGGATATCCTCATCCCTTTGCTCGAAAACACGATAGGCGGCTCTCTGCCGCCAATTCGCATGATAGACTGGAGTCCAGAAATATTGATTCGGCACATGAAGATCTGTTTCCTTCACCAACCATCGACTGCCCTTCTTTTCAATAATTTTCAAGGACAACAAAACTTCAAGGGCCTTTTGTGCCATTCCCTCTGAGATACCAAGTCGCTTGGCAAGAACAGATTCTGACTGTTGACCTGGGATCATCAAGAGCATGTGAATAGCGCTGTAGTACCATGCCGAATAGTAGATTCCCGCTTCAGAGCCAGAAAGATCTTTGGAAGAAGAAAATCTTTGAGAAATTTCCTGACTCTTTTTTTTAAGGTCGAAAAGTTGCCGTTCGATGACCTTCTTAAGCGCGAGACTGCCTGCCCGTGCGAAAGACACAAGTGATATAAAGTAATCCGTTTGGTCCGGCGTCATGCCTAGATACTGGGCTAGGTTGGCGGCTTGATCGGGCGTGAGTTGCACTGCTCCACTCAAAACACGTGAAAAATATGAAGTATGCGAATTCGCAGCTGCAGCCAGTTTCGCCTGGTAGCCTCGGATGTTTTTCGTACTCTCGATCAGTGACTTCAAAAAGTCGGTGTATTCAGAAAATTGGAAAATCTTTTCGTTCATTGATGTATTATCAATGCATGATTAATTATTTGACAACAAAATAGTGGAACAATCTGGAAAAAGGCCGTTATATGAGTACATGCGCTTCAAATGCCGGCGAGGGTGCAATGGAATATCAACAAATGGAGGAAACATGAAATTTAGAGTATTGATTTGTCTTTTGGTGAGCAGTTCAGGCTTTGCCTTTGCCGGAGGATCGACAAGCGCAGGCCCTTCGCACCCGTCAGCAAAATATTGTCTTGATCGCGGAGGTCAAGGGACCATCGTCGACATCGATTATTTCGGCGGCAACCAAGGTGGGATTTGCAGACTTTCTGATGACTCTATTATTGAGACAATGACTTTCTGGAGACAATCGCAAGAACCGACGATTGCGTTCACAAAATTTCTTGCGGCAAGTTGGCATACATACGAGGGGCTTCCCATCGAGAAGTGGGCCGAAAAAAATTGTCTTGGGCTTGGTGGAAAAATAGTTGTGGTATCCCCACATCTCAGACCAAGTGTGAAATACCAGCTCTGTGAGTTCTCGGATAGATCTGCTGTTGAAGTTTGGACGTTGATGTCAGGATCTGGCTACTATCCCGAACTCGCGAAATGAGATTGAGGATCATCGCGGCGATAGATCCATCGCCGCGCCTTCAGCTCAATCATCCGCCGCCGACAGCTAGATATTCAAAATCAACAAATTTCTGAATTTTTCTAAAATCACTTTCGTTTTCCGTCACGACAACGGCTTGGTTTTCTTTAGCACTTAAAGCAATGAGAATGTCCCAAGTGAGTCTTCGGCGCATCTTTGGTTCCAGTTGCTGTTCGCTTCTCATTCGTGAAAGAATTTGTCCTGTTGTGATAAAATTGTCATCTGAAAGGCCGACTAAAGGGAGTTCTTGTTGATGCAGCTTCAAGATGTTCTCCTCAGCTTTTGTTTGAGCACCAGCCCACAGTTCCATTAAAACAATTTTATTTATTACATACAGATAGCCTCCCTGAAGAAACCTCTCCGTGCGGCTCTCATATTCAGGAAAACGAAGGAGATTAATATAAACATTTGAGTCGAAAAATAGTAGTTCGGGCTTCTTACTCATCTTGGCTAAAGCCCTCCCATTGACTCTTTCCACTGGTCTTCTTGAAAATTTCAATGGCCTTACGGTTATTGACAGTATTTCTAAGAGCCATTTCGACGGTGGCCGTCGTTTCCTTTTGACCTAAAACTTTCTTGGCTTGATTCAAAATTTCCTTATCCAACCTCATATTGACACTTTGTTTAGACACAAAAGACCTCCCATCTTGTATATACATAATATCAAAATGTAGATACAATGTCCAGAGTAGAGAAGTTGGGGTTAGTCTTATTTTGAGACAATCAAGCTTGAAACCATTAAAAAGACCGTAAGGACTTAGCTGCTCAAGTTAACACTCCTGTCTGGACAAATTCTGGACACGAAAAAATCTTAGTGTTGTTAAGTTGCCGAAATCTCAAATGAAAATAACCCTGAACCCATGCCTGCGGCGAATCCGCCATTCTAACGTGCCAGAAAATGAGTAAGAACACGCCCGACCGGTTTAATTTGAATTGGCTCAAGCCGTAGAATCAGCAACTAGTCTGGAGTTCCAGCGGCAGCCATCCGGAGGACCAGTATCTATGAGACTTTTTTGGATGATGGCTGACCGGATTGACCGCAGTAGGTCCCACAGAGAGCCCTGGAATTTGTCGGAGATTTTTTTTCAACTGCAATAGGAGTTGAAAAAGAACGGCCGCGGCGAGCATGGTTTTGACTGCATTTTTGGTTTTTGCAGGTAAGCGTCGGATGTCCAGATGCCCCTTGAGCCAACGAAACAATAGTTCCACAGCCCAGCGCCGTTTGTAAATATTGGCGATGGTTTTTGCGGATATCTTTAAATCTGAACAGACAAAGTGGAAGATTTTTTTGCTCAGCTTGTCCCTGTAAATCACGTGGCGAAGTCTTAGATTTTTTTCCTGGCTTCTGTGAGCCGACGGTCGGTAGGGGCCATCGTAGAGAACACCGTCTTTATTTTTTGCTGTCTGCAAAACCCTCATCTGCAGATACCGTTGCCTCGGGCAATCCTTAAGTCGGGTGACAAAGTCAGACGTGAGCGATTCATAAACCCATTTTGATTCGCGTTGCCAGTAAATTTAATCTGACCTTCGCAGATGCAACCAAATGGAGGTCACATGCAGAACACTAAATTAAATAAAGAAGGACGGGTTCAGTATTGGCGCGAGATTATTTTGCGGGCTGAGCAGCACCCAGTGAGTTGCCACGCATTTTGCTTAGCAGAGGGCATATCGCAGGCGTCGTTTTATAGTTGGCGCGACAAACTTTCGAAACATCATAGTTCGCAAGAGATCAAGTCGTTAGCCCGAGTACCGTCGGTATTTGCCGAGGTCCATGTTAAGAAGGCCGATTTGAGGACTACAAGTCAACAGCCCTTGATTGATGCAAAATGGGTTGCCGAACTGATTTTACATTTGCACGGAGGTTTGCGATGAAATCTGTCAAAGAATTCACAAATGTATTTATCCACAGAGAGGCTGTGGATATGCGTCGAGGTATAAATGGTTTAAGTGAAATTGTGCAAATGGCAAATATGGGCGAACTGATGGGGCGCAATTTATTTGTATTTTGTGGTCGAAGACGTAATTCGATAAAGATTTTGTATTTTGATAAAAGTGGTTTTGCCCTATGGCAAAAGCGGCTTGAGCAAAATCGGTTTATTTGGCCCAAGAAGTTAACTGAAGAAGTTATCCACATAACCCCGGAGCAATTGTCATGGTTGCTCGAAGGCTACGATGTGTGGAGAATGCGACCATTTGAAGAATTACAATTTGAAAAAGTATGTTGACGAAATGGATGTCATTGATAAAAATAATTTTTATCAATGACATCACAAGAGCAATTTTTTTCACCAATTGAAAATTTACAAGCTGAAAATGAGAGTTTACGTATTCAACTTCGTCAGAGAGATGATCGCGTAGCACTCATGACTCAAGAAGTGAGTTGGCTCAATGAAGTGGTCAGGCAATTTAAGCGCGACAAATTTGGTTCAAAATCTGAAAGATGGACGTCTGAGGAGCAGATGGTATTTAACGAGGCCGAGGTATTTGCAGAGCAGCCAAAGCCTGATGAGTATGAAAATGAAGTTGAAGTTAAGGCGCACAAGAAAAAGGCGCGTGGTAAAAGAAAGTCTTTGCCAGAGAATTTGCCTCGAGAAATCGTTGAGATTACATTGCCTGAGTCAGAGCGCCTGGGTGAAGACGGCAAACCACTTAAACCTATTGGCAAAGAAATATCTGAAAGACTTCATTTTGAACCGGCACAATTAAAAGTAATTGAATACCACCGGATACGATATGGTGCAGACTCTGGTGACACTGGTGTTGTGGCTCCGCCCGCGCCGTCAATAATACCAAAGAGCTATGTGACTTCAGGTCTTCTCTCTCACATTGTGATGCAAAAGTATGGTTACGGCATGCCACTCTACAGACAAGCAGACATGTTTAAGAGAATGGGTTTTGAGATCCCACGTTGTACACAGGCCCGATGGATAATCGAGGCTGCCGAAGCCTGCCGCCCGATCTGGAATATTTTAGAAGAAAGACTTCTGGCCTCACCCTACGTCAGTTGTGATGAGACATGGACGCAAGTGTTAAAAGAAAAGGGTCGAAAGGCTGAGTCAAAGTCATGGATGTGGGTGAGATGCACACCGGGTGATGAAGAGAAAATAATTTTATTTGATTATGACCCAAGTCGGTCAGGCGAAGTTGCACAAAAATTATTTGCTGATTACCAAGGCACCCTACAAGTTGATGGGTTCTCGTCTTACAACATTCTTGAGACACAAAATGGCATAGTCAGAATTGGCTGCAATATGCATGGCCGCCGAAAAT
>JAHFAA010000323.1 GCA_023250775.1 Bdellovibrionales bacterium | reverse complement strand
TTCACAATCTAATGCCCTGGGCCCCCATCTATTATGTCGCCGATGATGCCTATGCTCCCTACGGCGAAAAGCAGCCGTCCGTTGTGCAAGAACGCGCGCGCATCATTGTCGATCAGTTGAAAGAGCAGAAAGTGGCGATGATCGTTGTCGCCTGCAATACCGCCACGGCCGTGGCCATCGATTTTCTGCGTAAAATTTATTCCCTGCCTTTTGTGGGCGTAGAACCGTACTTAAATGTTTTGAACAAGTGGCCGGAGCTCAGCGATGCCAATCGAAAAACGGCGGTGGCCACCACGGTGCTTATGGGCCAGTCGGCGCGTTTTTTAGAACTTCGCCGTCGTCTTGATCCTAAAAATCGCTCCAGCTATTTTACCTTTCCCAATCTGGCGACTTTGATTGAAAACGAATTTTATAATCCGTCACCTGATTTTGAGGCGCGCTTGGAAGCAGAACTGACACCCTTGAAGGGCAGTGGGGCCACCCATTTAATTTTGGGCTGCACCCATTATCCCTTGGTGCAAAAATCCATCGAGAAGATTTTGAAAATCAAGGCCATCTCGCCTTGTCGGCCGGTGGCCAATCGCTGCTTTGAAATTTACAACGAAAATGTGCCAGATCGTGATTATAGTCACGATCCCTTGAGCACTTTCCGCTTTTTTTCCACTAAATCCGGCGTCTGGAAAGATCTTTCATTTGACCTCTTTCGTGAATGGCCCAAGTAGGTCTATACTTGCGCAAAAAAGGAGGTTCTTATGCCAAAACTCACTCGAGTTCATGCTCGTCAAATATTAGATAGTCGCGGTAATCCAACCATTGAAGTTGATGCTTGGAGTGATCAAGGACTGTGCGGGCGTGCCGCTGTTCCCTCAGGCGCCAGCACCGGCAGTCGTGAGGCGCTGGAACTGCGCGATGGCGATAAGAAATGCTTTCAAGGCAAGGGAGTGCTGAAGGCCGTCTCCAACGTCAACGAAGTTTTGGGGCCCTACATCACTGAGGAAAAAAAATTCCAAGTGAATGATCAGGTCGGTCTCGATCGCGCCATGATTGATCTCGATGGCACCGAGTACAAGAGCAAATTAGGCGCCAATGCCCTCTTAGGCATCAGCTTGGCGGTCGCCCGCTTAGGCGCTCAAACCAGTAAACTTCCTCTGTATAAATATCTGCGAGAGGTTTTGAAGTGTCCCCATCCGACCGAAAAATATGTCATGCCCACACCTCTTATGAACATTATTAATGGCGGCGCCCATGCCTCTAACAATCTTGATATTCAAGAGTTCATGATCGTGCCCTGCATGGCCAAAAGTTTCGCCGAAAATTTGCGCGCTGGCGTGGAAGTGTTTCATTCGCTGAAAAAAGTTTTGGACAAGGCCGGCCATTCCACCAATGTGGGTGATGAGGGTGGTTTCGCCCCCAATTTGAAATCCCACGAAGAAGCAATTGAGTCAGTTTTAAAGGCAATCGAATTGGCCGGGTATCGTCCCGGGGTTGATGTCGCCTTATCCTTAGACTGCGCCGCCAGTGAATTTTATCAGGAAAAAACTCAGCTCTACAGTATGCAAGGCAAAGATTTCACGACCGAAGAGATGATTGAGTACTATTCAGGATTCTTGAAGAAATATCCGATCTACTCTATCGAAGACGGATTGGCCGAAGGTGATCAGAAAGGCTGGACCGCTTTGAATTCTCGCCTTGGTTCCCAGGTTGTGCTTGTCGGTGATGATCTCTTTGTCACCAACAAAAAAATTCTGGCCCACGGAATTGAGATGAAGCAGGCCAACGCCATTTTGGTAAAAGTAAACCAAATTGGCACCTTGACGGAAACCTTCGAAACGATGGACTTGGCCTTCAGGAATAAGATGGTGAACATTGTGAGCCATCGATCGGGAGAAACTTCCGATCATTTTATTGCTGACTTGGCCGTGGCCACCAGTGCCGGGCATATTAAAACAGGCTCCGCCAGCCGATCCGATCGCATGGAAAAGTACAACCAGCTTCTTCGTATAGAAGAAGAACTGGGCCAGGCGGCGGTTTATCATCCTGTCCGCGTGGGTCGAAAATGATGATTTTCGCACGGGGAGGTCGACAGTGGCCTTTGGAGTATTGCCGAGAAAGTTGAAGTTCCTCGATATTTACGTGGCGGTTAGCTCGGTGTGCATAATCGTCCTGGGTGCTTTAGAGATCGCGATCTCGCATGGTCACCTCCAACCGAATCATTTACCGTGGGCCCTCATGGTGCTGGGCCAATTATTTTTATGGAAAATGCAACTTGATTGGGAAACTCTGGCCTATGATTTTCGCTGGGGAAGTTCTCTCTTTTTATTTCAAGCTGCCGGTTTTGTTTTTCTTTTTTCCGCCAGCAAAGATCCGGTGTACTTGACCTTTCTTTCTTTTCCGATTGTGGGGGCCAATCTTTTTTTTATGGAGACCTCGACTCTTGAGATGCAGGAGAATAGTAAAAAGGCCCTGTCGTTTTTGGGCATTATTGTGTTGCTCAGCCTGGCCTCGTTTCGCCTGAATGCCTTGCCCTTTAAATCTTCCCATGCCCTGGCGTTTATTTTTATTTTCTCCGCTTTTTTCCTCAGCTGGTCGGCCTCCTGGGCCGGCAGAATCGAGCAGCGCAATTTGATTCATTCAATTTTCCGGCGTTTTCGACGTGGAAGCTCCGAGCAAACGCCCGACCCGGATGAAAGATTATTTTACCATGATCTCATCAACCATCTTCATGGCATCGGACTTTTTTTGGAAAGCTATTCTCATCGGCCATCGCAGATTGAGCAAAACCATGTTCAGAATTTATTGCAAGAATTGCAGATGACACAAAAGATGGTAGAGGATTTTTTCAATTGGCCTCACAAAAATAAAATCAATGTCAAAACCGGTCTGGCCGTTACTCTCTTTGACTTGCGCCCCCTAGTTGAGCACTATCTGGATATCTATTGCCGTTCTCAAGGTATGGAAGTCGCCGTCGAATGGAAAGGAGATCTTGCCGCCAATCGACCCGTGATGAAGCAAAAAGAATGTAGTGTGCACGGCCATGCTTTTGTTCGCATCATTACCAATGTTCTCAAAAATATTTATGATGGAGGATCACCAGGCCAGGTGTTTGTCACCTTTGAAGGCGAGGCCCGTCACCTTTTTGTTCTGATTAAAAATTCAAAATTTAATTCCACCCATGACCTAAGCGATAGTCGTGAGCTTGCGAATTTGATTTTAAAAAATGCCGCCGAGTCAGATGGCCCAAGTCGGGGAGACGGGCATGGATTGGATTCCATCGACGAACTTTGCCACCGCCTGGGCGGTCAGTTTAAGTTCTTCTTGGAAGATGGTTGGTGGCATACGCAAATTAATCTTCCGTATTTTTGCGACAGTCCTTCTGTGAGTGACCGCAGCTTTGTGGATGAGAACATACCACCTAAAAAAAGTGCCGCTTAAGTTTACTTTTTCTCCCTCTCCCTTCATAATTCTTATCAATGCTCATTCGATTTTTTATCTTCGTATCAATCCTTTGTCTCGCGGCCACTCATGCTAGTGATGAGTCGGCGGATGATGACGATTTTGCTTTAACTCCTCATTTTGAAAAACGGGTTGAGACCTACCGTCCGCCGGCCAATACCTTGAACAAAAAGGCCAAAGAAATATATTTAAAAGGTGACTACTTCACTAAGACTGCCACTTTGGATAAAGATGGCGGCAAGGTTCCCTTAACAGAAGGGGAAAGCTATCAGGAAATCAACGGAGTCTTCGGACTTAATTATGGTCTGGGGGAAAAATTAGAGATTGGTTTAGAGGGACGTTTCCGCAATAACCAGTCGGTGACGCCGCAGGCCTCCGCAAGTAATTCTGCCATGGAGTCCGTGGCACTGCGAGGTCTCTATTCGCTCGGACGTCAGGGATCTTGGACCTTTTCCATCGGGTGCTGGTTTCGTCAGGCCCTCTACAGTGTTGAAGAGTATGAATGGAATCAGATTCCCCCCCCCGATCGACTGGTTCTCGGAGATGGCGGCGCTGATGTGGCGGCCGGCGGGCTCATGTCTTTACGTATTTCCGCCCATCACTATTTGAGCACCGATTTTTATTATGTGCGACGACCCAGTCATCTCAGTCCCGAGATTCAGTACAATGCTCACATGGCCTGGCCATACACAAAAATCGCTTTTATCTTAGGCGTTGACGGCGTTTATTCCATGGGGCAGGACCCTTATAATAATGATTTAACCCACCGACCTCGTGAGAGTACCGGCGCCACCGCTCGCTATAATGCCGTCAACCGTTCAGAAGTGGACCCTTATCTTGGACTCAATTTATCCTTCACAAAATTTAGGCTTGATGCCAAGGCGTCTTCAGTTGTGGCCGGGGCCTCCACCGATGCCGGCACAACCTATTCTCTCGCCTTGGTTTGGGGACAAACCGGGATTCGGTCTCAAGACAAAAAATTGGCCAAATTTAAGGAATATCATGTCGAGGGTTCGGTCACCAAAGTATCCCCGCGTGGAAAATTTTTGAAAATTGATCAGGGCCTGTCCATGGACGTGGAAAAGGGGATGAGAATCGATATTTTTAAGACCGATTTTTTTGGCGGCAATATTCTCGTGGCCTCAGGCGAGGTGTTTGAGCTGGGCAGCGACTGGGCCATCGTTAAAATTTTAGAGCAGTACCGATCGGATGTGCCGCTGGATGTGGGGCTCACCGCTCGAGGATATTAAGCGTTGTCTGACTTTTCTGGTCGGGCAAAATAGGCAAAAAGATTTTATGGCCTTAATTAAAAGTTCTATTAAAATATTAATTACTTAACGACATTTTCAAAAAAGGGTTTGTGCTATGACCTTAGAAAAGGTGATTCTGGTGTCTTTCTTCGTTCTTGCCGGGCTTCTTGATGTGGCCTTTGCAAAACGTTTTACCAGTCAATATACAGAGTTTGAATTGCCACCCGGTTGGCAGTGCGCTCTCGAAGGCACCGA
>JAHFAA010000010.1 GCA_023250775.1 Bdellovibrionales bacterium | reverse complement strand
CATCAAGGCCGTTGACCGTACAGTTTATGTTTGCCACGGGAGGCATATTTTCTCCCGTACCCCCAACATAAGTCGTCGCCACGCCATTGGCCCCCTGATTGTCCGTGACAGTAAGACGAATGAGGAATCCTACAGGAGGTGGATTGGTGGGGAGATCAAATTGCATTGTGTCCGAATAAAATTCCAAGGCGAGATCAGGCACTTCCCAATGGAAGCTCATTATGGAACCATCGGGATCGTTTGAATTAATACCATTACATTGAACAATATTTCCCGGCAAAATTTGGCAATTAATCATGGCCCCAGGCGGGATGTTTGCTCCACCACCACTGTGAATATACGTTTCAGCAACCCCAGTTGCCCCAAGATTGTCGACCACGGTAAGTCGAATGAGTAAGTTTGCGTCAGGTGGGAAAGTGGGCGGGAGAGGAAAACTCATAGTGGCAGTATTGAAGCTCAGGGCCAGCATCGGAACTTCCCAGTGGTATTCCGCGATCAAGCCGTCAGGATCATGAGAGGTATTTCCATTGCAAACAACCATAACCCCGGCAAGCAGATTGCAATTTGCCACGGCCACAGGAGGAAAATTTGTTCCCCCGCCTGTGACAGGTTGAAAGGTTGAACTAGGGACACCTAAATTATCTGTCACCGTTAAATGCACGCTTGCGACAAATCCGCCCGTTGGCAGGTCAAATTCGATCATGGGCATGACGGAGTTGATGCCGAGTTCTGGAACAGACCAGCTATATTGCGTGATCGTGCCGTCGGGGTCACTGCTTAAAGCGGCATCGCAGTTGACATGCAATTCGTTCACGCGACAATCAATCATGGCAATAGGAGGGAGATTGATCCCACCACAGGCAGGGCCTGAGCAGCCGCCATTTACATATGTGGTGGTCATGCCTGATGCGCCCTGATTGTCCACCACGGCGAGACGAACGAGAAGGCCGGTTGTTGGGACATTTGCTGGTAGGTTGAACCTCATGCTCGGAGCATGAAAGGTCAAGGCCAGATCAGGAACTTCCCAGATGTATTCCATGATCTGGCCATCAGGATCGTGGGAACTTATGGCATCGCAATTAACATCATTTACAGGGCCCACAAAGCAATGAGCGACGGCAATTGGTGGGAAATTCGGCCCACCGCCACTGAGATCAACATCGCTTGCGGCCATTGCAGAAAGGCCCGTGCGGTCGTGGACGGTGGCGGTGATATGATAAGTTCCGGCTTCAGCGTAGGGATGTTGAAGTCCGTTTCCTGCCGCAGAGGTCGGGTCATAAGGCAATTCTTCTATCCGTCCATCACCCCAGTCCATGGTAACGGTGGTGAGTCCGGCCTCTCTACCCTCCGCACGCAGATCACAGGATGCCGACATTGCCGCCGATTGGGCCTGACAAATAAACGCCAGAATTTGCGGAGGCACGACACCGGCGGTGACACGTTTGACTTGCACGCCTGTATTTCCTGACTGATCAAGAACGCTCAGGGTGATATCAAATTCACCCGTCATGGCGTAGGTGTAGGTAATTTGTGCGCCGGAGAGAATGGTGCCGTCGCCCATGTTCCAGGAATATTCTGTCACAATGCCATCTAAATCAAACGAGCTGCTTGCGTCACAGGTGAATGTCCGATCATTTTTTGTGCAATTAATTTTCGCCACCGGAATTTCATTCATTGGCGTAGTGACAATAACTAAAAAACTTTCACGCGATTCGATGCCTTCCTAGTTGGTTACTTTAAGAGTGACGACATAAGTTCCTGCCTCGTTGAAAACGTAAGAAATTTCTGGATTGATGGTTGAGGCATGGTCAACGCCATTTCCAAAATCCCAGGAGTAGTTCACAAGTGTGCCTGAAGGTGTAGTCGAAAGTGTGCCGGAAAAGTTGACTAAAAATGGCGCGACTCCAATATCATTGTCGGCAGTGATGATCGCCGTGGGAAGTGCAGCATCCGAAGCTTGACTGACGTTTACTAGACGAGTTGTCGTATCTTGTTCAGTCCCACTTGTTTCGATTCGAAGACTCGCGAAGTAGAGTCCAGGTTTTGCATAGGCATGATCAAAGGTGGGGACAGTCGAAATAAATTCATCAGCAGGGCCCCCAGCGGCCGTACCACCATTGCCCTCACCTGGAGTCCAAATATAGCGCGCAATCGTGCCGCTATTGGTGTACGAACTACTGGCATCGAAGTGCACAGAAAGCGGCGCGCTTCCATATTGAGGTGAAATAGTGAAAGAAGCGAGCGTGGATTTAATCACAGGATTGATCACGTCCATGTTCACAGGCCCACCTAAGGCAATCGAGCTAACATCAGCGGGGGTATTGTTGACACCGATACTGGTTGTGCCTGGAACGCCAAGTTCCCCTGCCAGGCCTTCTCCCCAGCATTTTAAATTATTGCTGGAAAGAACCGCACAGGTGTGGTTGCCGCCTGCGAAGATTTTTTTTGCGGGCGCACCTAAATTAACTAAGACAGTTCCGTCCTGATCAGGAATTCCTCCCAAGCCCCTTGGTCTGCGCGGCCAAAACATCCCACAGCGCCTTCTCCACCTCGAATACAAGTATGGTTGTCTCCAAGGGCCAGCTCTCCTTCAACACCGCCGGTGGAAAATACACGCATCATGAGATCACGAATATTGTTATCGAGATTTACGCCCATAAAAGGGAGTTCGTTATCGCCGATATTTTCCATTCCTCGCCCGAGTTTTCCAAAACTTCCTTCGCCCCAGCAGTAAAATTCAGCAATATTTCCAGCACCACCGATACAGGTATGAAATGCTCCGGCCACTAGTTGCATCATGGCAGTTGTAGGTGGTGTGCCTTCTAAACGAGTGAAGCTTGCACGATTAACAGTGTCGCCTAAACCCAATTGGCCAACAGAATTTTCGCCTGTGCAATAAATGTCATTGTTTCTTAGAACGCAGGTGTGAAAAGCACCTGTGGTAATTTTGATAGTTGGGCCAACACCTCCCGTACCAATAGTGATGGCGGGAATACTACTTGGCAGTTCATCATCACCAATATTTTCAAAACGACCATTGCCAAGCTGTCCCGAAGTCCCAAGTCCCCAGCAACGAATGGTTTGATCTTGCATAAGGGCGCAGGTGTGTTCGCGTCCGGCCACTAGATCAATCGCCGGGCCACCGAGTGAGACGGTGTTGATCGTGCTTGGAAATTCATCATCGCCGATTTTGGTTTGTGTGCCGAGTGTAGCGCCAACGCCCAGCTTGCCGAAGCTGGCATCCCCAAAGCATCTCACATCGCCGGAAGTGAGAAGAACGCAAGTATGCTTATCTCCCGTGACAACTTTTTTCGCCATAACAGTCGACATTGTACCAACGAGCACCACATCGCCTACCGAGGCCGGTGAAGTTGTGAGCCCCACATTTGCGACTCCAGGATAACCAAGCTGGCCATAGGTATTATCACCAAAACAGCGCAATCCCCCGTTGGTCAAAATGGCACAGGTATGATGGCCTCCCGCTGCGGTGACGGTTTGATTGGCACCGACTAAAACTTGCACACTACGGTTCATGGTATCGAATCCCACCATGCCTGAAGCTTGCTGGTGCAAGGTCGTGGCAATCTGTACAGTCAAAATAGAAAAGTTCGTAGTGGATAAAGCGTTGTCTTGATTAAAAGTAATGGTCACTTCTTTGGACGCCTGATTGATGGTGATCAGTGACGCAGGAATTTTGATATTATTTAAACGCGCTTCAAAGCTTGAAAAATCAAGCGCGGATTCTGACTCCATCGAAACATGGACCACAGGTGTCGTAGTCGTGAGTTCTCCACCGCCAGGAGTGAAGCTAAAGCGCACAGGTGAAGAAGGATTGGCCTCGACTTTAAACGCCATCCCTTTCACGCTCAAATTTTGATTTAGGTCAGGCACTTTGATTGTAAGGGTGTTGTACATATTAAAGAGAACAAATGAGTCAGTTGTGCTAAATTTGATCGCCACTGAATTTAAGATGGGATCTACGGTCAAATTATGCTCGGGCAATACTTGACCATTCATGCTCACCCAAAGCTTGCTGTAGTCCACGCCGTCCGAATCATTGACACTAAAAACAACCCGATAATCAGAAAAATTATTTTCAAAAGACTCAAGCGCAATTATCGGGGCCACAACATCCTGCTTCGCCGTCAAGACAAAGGGAGTGAGATGGTTGGTGTAGGCGTAAACAATGTGATTGGCGGGATCGACTTCGATAAAATTGGCGCGCTTCCATGTCTGATCAGTGGCCTGATAGAAAACCATAAAGTTTGCAAGTAGATTTAAATTTGTCAGGACCGCGGGATCATATTTAAACTGTAATTTCACCATGCCAGAAGGATAGACTACGCCACCGGGGTGATTGGTATCAGAGATTTCCACCACCTGACTGATGGGTTTAAAAACGCCTTCGATGAGCGCCGGAGGCGTGATTGCCGACGGTGCAATTTGAATATCAGAGGGCGCCACACCAACGTCGCCGCTATCGACTCCAGCCAGACCTCCGCCCTTTACTTCATCTTCGGGAACAAAAATATTGATGGAGCTGGTACTTGTTTTTCCTAAATTGTCGGTGACGGTGAGGCTGATCGTCGAGCTTCCCACCGGAAATACTTCGTTCAGTTCCATGCCGGATTTAGTGACCCCAAAAATGTTCCAGCTTGCCGCGACGATGCTGCCGTCTGGATCAGAGGATGTGCTCGCGTCGAGTTTATAACTGCCTTTGCTTGTCCCCGGGATTGAAATAATTTTGGCGACTGGTGGAAGATTTAGTTTTACTTCGACGGTAATATTTTGCGTAACCACCGCGCCGTCATCGTCAGTGATGCTTCCGGTGATTTGAAAACTACCAGGTTCATTATATTGATGCTCGGCATTTTGCGAGCTACTAATGGTGCCATCCCCCCAGTTGATCATCTGGGACTGAATGGTTCCGTCTGAATCGGTGGAGCCTAAAAGACTCGCTGTGATTTTAACTGGTGCATAGTAGGGGGTCCCAGGCGTGAGTGCTAAATTGATAATGGGTGGTTGATTTGGCACGATGGTAATATTTTTTGAAAGTGACGAACTCAAATCATTTTGATCCGTCACCGTTAGGCTGACGCTATATTTGCCGGGCGTGGCATAGCTATACTCGACGATCGGACTCGTTCCTTCTCTTGTCTCGCCATTTCCAAAATCAAAAAGGTAGCTTTTGATCTTGTTTTCCAGGTCAGAGCTTAAGGAGGCGTCGAACGTGCCCTGGCGATTCACCTTTAGGGATGATGGCATATTTAGGACGGCAGTGGGGGGCGTGTTGGGTTTACCTTCGACCACGATCTCGTCTTTCAAGGCGTGATTTTCATGCTGTGGTTTATCTAAAACTAATTCCACTTCTCCTTTAAAAACTTTTTTACCTTCGTCCTCGTGTCCTTTTTTGTGCTGTTCTCGAAAATAGACATACTTGTAATGAAGCACGGGCGTGTCCGACTCAATTTTCATGCCTGCTTCAGGTGAGAAAATATATTTTAGAATGTGTGACTGATCGGAAGATTTTTTGAAAGTAACCTTTAAGTCCGCCTCGCAAGGGGAAGCGCATTTATGCGGAATGATTTCTAAGTCTGCTTTAATTTCCTGTTTCTTCTCTGAGTCTTTTTCTTTGCGATCATCGGCGATAACAAAATGAGTGAAAAGCAAAAGACCACATAGACAGCATAAAATGCGTTTCATAAGATTCTCCCCTCATGACTACTTCCAACGTTCCACCTCAATCTGAGAGTTTGTGCCTCAGACTGATCATGGAAGAGAGCGATCCTGATATTCGGAGTATTTTATGCTGATATATATCGGTCAAATTAGAATATTTTTGAATGCTGAAAAAACAAGTTTTTAGCACTTTGTTAATACGCGGAATATCATATGGAATTTTCACAAATCTGTTTGGCAAACATTCAATATTCTTGGGGCGTTGTGATAATTGAGACTTATTGACTCGAAAATTCAGATTTTCTGCCAAGAACTTGAGGCGATTTTAGACCTGATGTTAAATTTTTCTTAACCATTTTTCAAAACTGTCATCAATTTTGCGGAGTTAGAGTTTTCTGGGTCGTTACGATTAAAATTTGTAGCTTCTCGCCTCATGACATGAATGCGTACAGGTTCCGCCATCGGCATTTTTCTGATACTCAATGCGAATATTAAAACCGGCGTTACCGTAGGGGAAGGCGTTCCTGATCAGGTGCTGCTGAGTGGTGGCGTGAGGTTCATGGCAGAAGCTGCAAGTGCGACCGGACTTTGACATATCGACGCCATTTTCCATTCCGCGCACGACATGAATGAAATGTAAATTTTTTCCGCTTTTCTGATCTTTAAAGCGCGACTCGGTTTTGGCCGCCTGCTTGTTCAAAAAATTATCGCCCTTATGACACTCGAAGCAGGTTTGATATTGGCCCACTTCAAAACGGGTGTATCTTGTTTCGGGAAAGCTTCGCTTGAGAGTTTTTGGATTATTGGAACCATGGGGAGAATGGCATCCTTGGCAGCCTTGAGCGATGGCGGGATGGATGGTGCCTCCCGTGACTGCGGCCTCCATTTTTGCCTTCACGCTTGCATGGCACTTAAGGCAGGTGGGATTAATTTCGTTGGGCAACAGCTTGGGAAACTCAGAACCATGAGGGCCGTGACAGGTGACACAGGCCCTGGCGGAATCGACGGGTTTATGAGGGAATTTGACGTCTTCACCCACCTTGTCGTGGCAGCTATTGCAAAGTTGTTTGACGGGCGCATTCAAGAGGTGGAGCTGGTCGCTTTCATGCGGATTATGGCAATCAGTACACTTCGAGGACTCAAACCCTTCGTGCTGATATTTATGGCCGCCCATAGAGTCATGGCAAGCGTAGCAGAGAGCAGGTTGCTCGGCGGTGAACTGGTCCGAGATAACTCCGCCGGTGGCATCGGCCTTATGACATTGGGTACACTCGTTTGAGAGGTAAGGAAAATGCTGGAAGGCCCCGGCGGCAAATCCCTGATTCGCGACGGAAAAAAGGCCTAAGGCCATGAGCAGAAAAGATATTCGCGCTTGCATGGGAATCCCCTCTCAAAATGGGCATATTTATTGCTGATTGTACATCCAAGAGGCGGATATCTCTGGAATCGTGAAAAAATTACAGGAAAAAGTCCCCCGGCCCGGCTAAGCTATTCCCATGTATGCCTATTTCATAACTCTTATTTATCTAATTCTTCCCATGATCCCGGCGGGGGCGCTCTTTCTCAGTTTTGCAAAGTTGCCGATCTTGCCCATTCTTGGCACGCCCATCAATGAAAAGCTCTTTGGCAAGAACAAGACCTACCGAGGTTTCGTGCTGCTGCCGCTCTTCGTGGGCATTTTTATTTCGCTCATGAGTTTGCTTGAACCGCTTTTCGGTGGCGCCCTTCTTTATCGTTATTCAAGCACTAACCCCATGCTCTTTGGCATCATCCTCGGCCTGGCCTTCGCCGTCTCCGAGCTGCCCAATTCCTATTTCAAAAGAAAGCTTGGCATTCCCCCAGGCAAGCAGCCCGAGAAGCACAAAGTGTTATTTATCTTTCTCGACAGCTTCGACGCCGCTCCGCTGGTCATTTTGCTGTACTGGCTGTTCTTCCACGTGACTTGCAGCTTTGTCGTCTTCGCGATCGCGCTCGCGATCCTGATTAAAATCGGGATGAACAATCTGCTTTTTTTGTTGGGCATTCGAAAGAATCGGTTTTAGATTTATGGACGCGCACAAAAAAACCTACGTTTTCAAAAATAGTTATCTCAGCTCGATCATCAATTCAATTTTCATTATGATCATGATCTATATTTTTTTTAAATTTGTGATTCCAGTCTATGCGTTGATGCAATATAGGCCTCCTCTTGGAGTTGATGTACTCGAGGCCACCAAGGAAAAGGATGTGATTTCTATTCTCCTGACCATCCCTCATCTCATGTTTTATTTTCCCACCGCCGTCAGCAGTGCTGTTTTGCTTCCTCTTATGCGATATATGCTGGGTTGTACGGTCTCAAGTGAGAGTGTCAGCGGCATTAGTTCTCTTGTGCCCTTTTTGGCCATCAGACGCAATGCCGACTGGAAGGATATTAAGGCGGTCGAATATTTAGACCTGTGGTTTCAGCGCTTTTACCTCTTAAGAAATGAGCGACGAAATATTCTCGCTTTTATTTCTTTTGATTTGGACAATTTCGAGGAATTCAAAAAGGCGATCGAACTTTGCGCCCCGCCAGGCCATTGCTTCAAGACCCTTTTACGGCGAGAACAACGGTCGTATTTTTTAAATGTTTTCCCTATCCTCGAAAACAAGATGGAAAATCTGTTCATCGACGGCACCCTGATCAAAGAAACTGAGGGCACGCAAGAACCTTTGACCTATCGAAAAATTCAGGTGGTCTTCGATGATCAAGTCATGGTCGAATGTATGACAAATGGCAAAGGCGAATTTCACGTTTCTTTCACTCATATTCCCGGGGCCTATTGCCTACGTTCCAAAGACAGTTCCTACTGCGCCGAGAGTGAAATTCTGCTTCCACGACGAGGCGGGGAGAAAGTTATTTTGATCGGGAAGGGCCAGTAAACAGTCTTCTTGCACACTGGTCATGGCTAGCGTTATCCTATTAACAAAAATTCTGGAGGATACCATGATCACTCGAGTCATGCTGGTTCTGTTTGTGCTTTCTTCTGCGCTCACTTTCGCCAACCCGCCTGTGCCGCAACCCGATGCCAAGGGCTGCAGCGACCACCCGTTGTTCACGCGAATGCCGGAGTTTCGGATTGGCCGCTGCTTGATCGCGCCGTTCGACGCGCGCAAGTTTGCTGTTGGTGATGGACGTAAGGTTACCCAAGAGTCGATCGAGGGCCGTGTGACTGATATAACTTACAACTTCACAGGTACGGGCCCGATGCCAAGCGGACTTCAGTTCATCCGTAATTATCAAAACGCCATCAAGCAAATCGGCGGTGTCACTCTTTTCGAAGACAGTAACCATAACGAAACAACGATCAAGCTCGAACGGAGCGGCACTGAAACCTGGGCCAAGGTCAACAGGTACGGCGGGGCCTATAACATTACTATCGTTGAACGCCAGGCCATGAAACAAGAGATTGTCGCCAATGCCGATGCGCTGGCAAACGAGCTACGCAACACGGGCCATGCTTCTGTTTATGGAATCTACTTCGACACCGGACTCGCCGTGGTAAAACCCGAGTCACGTGCCGCCGTTCAAGAGATCGTGAAGCTCCTCACTGCCAATCCGAACCTGAAGCTTCGCGTGGTCGGCCATACCGATTCGGTTGGCACCCTCGACTCGAATATGAAACTTTCGCAGGCGCGTGCCGAATCGGTGGTTAAAATGATGACCACTGAATTCAAAGTCGCACCGGACCGGCTCACCGGCCATGGCGTTGGGCCTCTTGCTCCTGTGGCCTCGAACCAGACCGACGAAGGCAAGGCGAAAAACCGCCGTGTAGAACTCATCGAACAATAATTCCAAAAGCTCCGCCAGCTCTGCTGGTGGAGCTACTTTTAAAGAGCTGACCAATGAAGAAAATTAAAATAATCTTCAGGACTTTGATGGGCTGCTTTGTTTTGGCCAATGTCGCCTTGGCGGAATCGACTTCAACCACAACTTTAAGTTCGCCTGCAAAAGAAAAAAATCTGACCTTGGAATTTGTTCTGGCGAGTGAGCAAACCAAAGATAACTCAACTTCCGAGATGAATGGCACTTATAATGAGCTCGATGCCTCGGCCTTATACGCGCTTACACCCGACGATGAAGTGCGACTTTTTTCTTCTGGCCTTTATATTACCCAGACCGATCCCGGGGCGGACAACCAACTCAGAGGGGATTTGGCAGAGATTATGTATCGTCGCAAAAATCTTCTCAATGAATCTGATCATGGCGTAAGGCTTGAGGCGGAACTTAAATATTATGAGCTCATTGATCAGGACACTCGAAAGCTTTACGGTTTTGATGGCGCTTTCATCCCGCAGCTAGTCTTTAATAAGCATTGGACTGATTCGTTTGTGACGGAATTTAAGGCCCGGCACCATTTTAACACTCTCAATAATGACAAGGCCTCCACCTTAAAAAGCGAGACCAGACTTTATCTCACTCCCACTTATGTATTAACCCGTTCATTATTTCTTTCGACGACTTTTAAATATGAACACAAAGAACGAAGTGGAAGTTATTTTAGCTATCGAACCTTCTCTTCTGTTCCCAAAAAGACCGATCATCTGACCGTGCATCCTGGCCTTATGTATTTGCTCAATAATCAGCTTCTCATTGAAGGCTACGCAGAGACAGAACTTATGGCCTCGAATGACGGCCAAACGTTAAAAGAGAACTGGGAAAAAAACTACGTCCTGGGAACAGCGCTCTATTGGACAGCGTTTTAGGCGAAGTTAAAATCCTTCAACATGAATATTTAAAACTTTCAAAAGCCCGAGAGCATCGGGAAAGCTGAATTTGGCCTTCGCCAATTTGGTGCAAGAAAGATCAATCAGGTAATTTTTCGCATCTCGAAAATCGGACATCTCAAGATTGCTGTTATTGAAGGATGTCTCCTGCAAATCACTTCCCTTGTAATCCGAGCCTTTTAAATTGCATCCCGAAAAATCAACTTTCTTCAACGACGACTTGCTGAAAACTCCACCCTTCAAATCCAGGCCTAAGAAAACGCTGTAATCGAGAATAGACTCTTCAAACTTGAGATCCGAGATTGATTTGGCCGAGGTCCAATTGATTCCCACCGCCTTGGTTTGGGAAAAAAGAATGTCACGAAAGGTGGAGTAATGGACTTTAAGATTGGAAAGATTGCACTGATGAAACTGACATTCGAAAAATTTGCAGTTTTTAAAGTTTAAATTCTGCAAATCTAAATTGTGAAATTCACAATTGCAAAATTCTTCCTCGTCCCAGGTCAGGTGTGAAATATTTTTGGAGTAATATTTTTCGTTTTCAAAATAGATCATGTCTTTTTTTTCAAAATTCGATTCAGCGCCGACGGAGTAATTCCAATGAAAGACGCCAGATGATATTGCGGGATTCTTTCTTTTAACTGCGGGTAAAGCTCCAGCGCGCGTTGGTATTTAGAGTAGGCATTGCCGACAAGGAGAAGCGCTTCTCGCTCCATCTTGTTCAAGTAATTCCATTCCAGCACCTTCCGTCCCAGGCGGTCCCAGGAAGGATGGCGATCGTAGAATTTTTCAAATTCATGCCATGGAATACATAGGTAAGTGGTCTCCTCCATCGTCTCAATGCAAAAACGTGACGGTTTTTTTGTCACGAGTGATGGGTAGCCAGAAAAAAGGCTGCCTTCGAACATAAAGGCATGATTAAATTCTTTGCCTTCTTCGTCTTGGTAATAAAAGCGTACAGACCCTGTGATAATCATCCCAATATCAGTCGCCATCTCGCCTATTTGCAGGGTTTTGGTGTTTTTGGGCACCGTTTTGATGGTGGAAACATTCTCCAGCGCCTCCCATTCTGTCTCGGGAATCGGGCCAAAATGTTGAATTAACGAAAACAGCACCGGATATTTCATATTTTTCTTCAAAAAAAATTGATCTAGAGCAATTAGCATCAGTTCTAAAAGAATATATGAAGCACTCAACAAATGAAACTGTGAAGATAAACCTGAAAAGGAGATTTTATGAAAAGTTTAACGATTCTTGTCATGTTTCTTACTAGCTTGATCGGGCAGGCCATGGCCGCCAGCGAATTATTTTATGGCGAAAATAAAGTTACCAATCGAACAGAATCTGTGGCGATTGAATGTGTTGAAGGTGTTTTAGGAAAATGCAGCAGCTATAAATTTCAAATCGCCAATAAAAAAAGCGGCGAAGTTTTAACCACCACTGAGGCCATGAATGAAGAGGCGGCCTTGGCGAAGTTGGGCCAGGCCCTTGCTGCTTTTGATACTCGTTTTCATGTCGAGGCCCTTGTCGCTGGCACAGGGATCACTTTCGCCGCTTGCATTGTCGGATATATTGAACCGCATGCCAACGTTCTCAAAGTCGCCTGTCCACTCATCCCTGTCGGCGTGGCCGTTGATGTGGTGAAGGCCCCCATCGTTCTTCCGCTCGCCTTTGCAGGGTATACTGAACGCAAAATTAAATTTTCTCTCCTGCAAAAACGCATCAAGAAAATTTTGCGTGGTGAAAAGGCCAAGGCAACAAAGTTGGATCGTCGCGAATACGAAGATCTCTCCGTCCATTTCTAATCCGAGGAGTATTTATGAAATATCTTGCTGCATTTGCAATGTTCCTGACAATCAATGCCGCCCATGCCCTGACCTTGAGTGGTCAGGCGCCGGCCGGGGCGAAAAAAATTTGGGCCACGGTAGAGTTGCGTGCCACCACCAAGCTCCCTATAAAATGCACACACTACAATCTCATGGGGCCGATTTTTAACGGTGGCGAATCCCATGGCTGGCACATCAATCGCCAAAATTTGGGGGCCGAAGGCGTGGTCGATGAGACTGGCCATTATTCTCTTGAGCTGGACTTCAAAAAATTGGCAAAAGGAATCTGTCATTATGCGGCGGATTCTTTGGCGATTAATGCCGGAGCATCTTGGTCACATCAGGTCTATTTGAATCCTAATCGAGATGCGACTGAGACTGTGTTCAACTTTGACCTCACGCTCCCTTATAGCTGGGAAAATATTTCTGAACCGGCCAATATTCGCTATGACAGCGTTTTTGAAGTGAATTTTCGTTAGCCATTAAATAAACCCCAAACGAGCATAATCTTATCCTATAATAAGACTGCTCAAGGGGTGGAAAATGCGGCCATTAATGTATCTTTGCGTCCTGGGATTGATCTCTGTTCAGGCGTATTCCTATGAATTTATCGTAGAAAATATTCGTGGAGAGGCAAAACTTGAACCCGGTGGTCGGGTTTTGAAAGTCAAAGACGAGTTAAGCGTCAACAATGTGATCACAACTTCGGCCAAAAGCTTTGTCAAAATTGCCGATAGCAAAGGCGGCGTCATCTCAGTTGGGCCAGAGAGTTCAATTAAGCTTGCAAAAAGTGAGGCGGCAGAAGTTACTACCATCAATTTAATCAAGGGCCAGCTTCGCGCCACTTTCAAAAAAAATGAAAGCGAGAATTACAAGTCCGTGATCAAAACTCCCACGGCCGCCATGGGAGTCCGGGGAACTGATTTTCATTTTATTTATAATCCCGACAATCATATTTCAACCATTTTGACGTACGATGGGAAAGTGGATTTTGTCGAGCATGCGCCCGATCAAGAGATGACCCTGCAACAATTTGAGGCCAGTCAAAAAATAAAAATTCCCACCGGCCATATCTCTGGTGTTTTTACTGATGAGGCCAAGGCGACCGAACCCATCAAAATTTCTCCCATTCAGTTTGAGATTTTGAAAAGCAACTTTGAATTAAAAGAAGGAACTGGTCAAAAAGTAACACGGGCGAAGGAATCTAAATCCATGGGGACAGGCGATCTGGCCTCCACGCAAAATGATCTAGCAAAAAAAGACAACAACCTTATCCCAGTTCCCAAAAAATTCATCGATGATGAATACTTCGAAGATAAAGTGAAGGCCAATCCCACCATCAAAAGCGGCGGCTACCTGGATTTGAAAACCGGAATTTATGTCCGTCCTCCCGACAACAGCGATTATGATGCCGCTAATGATGTGTATTATCCCCCCATAGAATTCGGTGGCATTGACGAGGAATCCGGTGAGTATGTCGCACCTCCAGGGCTGATTTTGCATCCTTTGAAGGGCTTCATGTTTACCACGGACATTATGCAAAAGGGGTTTCATGCCATCACCAGTACCGTCAATGATAAATTTGTTACCCCCATTGCCGATACCGTGACCAATGTGGGAAGCAAGGGCTACGATGTTCTTAAAAAATCCGCCACGACTCTTAGAGATAACACTGGATTTGTGGGAGATACTGTTGGAAAGGGAGTGGGGTTGGTGGGAAGTGGTGTTGGCATGACCTTGGACCTTGCGGAAAATACCTCATCCACCGTGCTCAATACCATGGCCAATTCTTTGAACTCAGTGGTGCATGATCTTTTTCTGACGAGAATTAGTGAGATCAAAGAGAAAACGCCGATTATAAAATATTTTAAAATAAAATTTGTTCAAACCATTGATCAAAACCATTTGAATGCTGATCAATACAATATGTACGATCGTTACATTGAACGTCACAATGCTCTGGCATCCCGGACCAATTTCGATGTGAAGTTTCAAAAAAGTATCTATACCAACTTTTTTGTTCGTCCTCACATGGACTTTAAGAAAACCTACATGTTCGGAGACGATGTTAATCTGAATGTGTTCAATCAGCAGACCTTGTATGCAGGAAGTGATTTCGGTTACAGCACGGTCGTGAAAGAGATGAAATACCAGACCTTTTTCAGTATTGAAAAAGGCAAAACGAGAAAAGTCGTACAAAACACCGAAAATTATTTAACTCATGAAGATTCATGGCGCTTCGGATTTAACAAGTTATTGCTGGGCCAGAAGAAATTCTCCACCACCTTGGGGTATCATTTTGAAAAATACACCGGGCCCTTTGATGGCGACGGTAAGAGGCATCAGGTTGATATTTCCGAAATCATCTCGGCCAGTGACACGCAGTTCATTCGCCTGCTTGTGAATTGGAACAAGATTCTGCAGGAACGCTATGGTGAGACCCATAACTGGTCTACCAAATTGAATTTTTTCACGACCACTTTGAAATGGAATATGAACTTTGAATATTGGATCGGCCTGAGAATGTTGTACAACACGGGAACCATGATAAAGCGAGATAAAGAAAATAATTATTTTATCGGGACCATGCTGACCAAAAATTTCGATAATAATTTTTCTGTCCAATTCGGCTATGAACTCTTAAAACAAACTTCTCCCATTGAGACCTATAGGTACGTCTCGCAACAATTCACGGGTGGGCTGAGTTACATTTTTTAAAACTGCCGATTCATTAGGATAAATAAACAACTAAATTCTTAGTTGACATGAACTAACGTCTTAGTTAGACTCTCTTTATGGGAGTCAAACTGTGGTAAAAAAATCAAAAGAAGAAAAAATGCTCACGGAAACGGAGCTGGAATTGATTAATATCCTTTGGAAGATAGGCGAGGGGACAGTTGCCGATGTCCTGCAAAATCTTACCAAAGAACGCGATCTCGCCTATACCTCCGTCTCAACCATTCTGCGAATTCTCGAGCAAAAAAAAGTTTTAAAAACCCGGAAAGAAGGCCGTGGTCATGTTTACATTCCTCTTTTGTCCAAAGAAGAATATGAGGAGCGAACGCTCCGGCATGTGGTGGATCACGTTTTTGATGGCACACCTATGGCCTTGGCAAAACAATTTATCAATACGACGAATTTGTCCAAAGAAGAATTGGCCGAGCTAAAAAAACTGATCGAACAAGCGCAGAGGGAATAAATATGATCCTTAATCTTTTTCTCAGCATCCATGGGTCGATTCTCATGGCAGCTTTCTTTAGCTGTATGCTTCGATTTGCCAACCATCACAAGATTATCGTGTTCAAGGCCCGGCATGAACTCAGATTGAATCATCTTTTGCTGATTTCCATTTTTCTCTTACCCATGATGACGGCACTGCTGTCGGCCCGTTTCAAATTTGAACCGATTGCCAAATCTTTTAGCGCCGTTACATACAAAGAATACGACTCCCGCCTTACAAAAGCGTCTTTAGAAAAAATCATAATCGGCAGCAATGAAGACCAGCAGATTTTGTCAGTCGAATGGTTGAAAAACTCCGTCTTGGCACTGTTTTTTATCTCGATTGTCTTTTCTATGTACAAACTTTTTAAAGAAGCAAAAATTTTGGCCAGGGTTCTTGGAAATTCCTTTGTCGCACGTTCGCTGGGTAAAGTGCGCATAACATTTTCCGATCAGATCAAAGTTCCTTTTTCATTAATGACGTTCCGTCATGCTTGGATTGTTCTTCCCTCCAGCTTTATGGGAAGTTCCAGCAAGATGAAAATATCCATTATGCATGAAATTCAACATCACCGACAGTCTGACACGCGCTGGTTATTTGTTATTCAGTTGTTGAAGGTTATGACTGCCGTCAATCCTGCCGTGCACGTTTGGACAAAAATAATTTCGGAGCTTCAAGAATTAAAAGTAGATGAAAACCTGATCGATCAGGAGAAGATCAGACCACGGGATTATGCCCGTTGTCTGATCGAAGTAGCGGAGTCCGTCGCAATGGGAGAAGAACAGCTTGTTTGCGCAGCAGGTTTGGCCTTTTTACCGGACCGACATTTATTAACACGGAGGATAGATTTTATGTTCAGGAAAAATGTCAGCAGTAAAATTTTATTTGTTATGCTCGCCTTGTTATTACTCTCAAGCATGACAGCTTTTGCGCTTACAACAGGCAATGCCATTGGCGGCAGAATGATGAGCATGGCCGAGGCAAAGAAAATGGCCCAAGAGGTCAATGCGCAAAGTGAATTTCCCATTGTTGTGAATGGGGCGGTACTAGAGCAGCTGAATCGATATCTTGGAACCGTACAAGGCCGCCAGGCGATGAAGCAGGCCTTGCAACGGATGGGAAATTATCGTGGGATGGTGGTGGGAAAATTAAAAAGTTATAACCTGCCCAATGAATTGATGGCGATTCCTATCATCGAATCGGGTTACCAAAATTTACCCGAATCACAAAATCCTTTTTTTGCCGCTGGAATATGGCAGTTTATCAGGTCCACCGCTAGAAATTTCGGTCTTCGCGTAGATCCTGTTATCGATGAAAGACTTGATTCAGAATTGGCGACCGATGCGGCCTTAAGATATCTGTCGTCCAATCAATTGCAATTCAAAGACTGGCATCTTGCGGTCCTTGCCTACAATATGGGCGAAAGAAATGTGCAAAGGGCGATTAACCAGCTTGGCACAAGAGACGCCTGGGAACTCATCAAGGCGGGATATGAAGGTGATAAAAATTATCTCCCCAAAGTTATGGCGGCGGTGTTAATCATGAAAAATCCATCGGTGCTTGAATAGCGAGGACGTATGAACAAGCTTTTTCTTTTGTCGCTTTTTCTGCCGGTCATTGCATTTGCGAATCCAATTCCTTCTGGATATCCCAATAAGGGGACGTTGCAGCAGGGGCAGGCGCTTTTTAAACTGATTAAAGAGCACCCGGATTCCGTCGTGAGCGTTTCACCTCCTGAATTTCAGTATGGAAGCGCGCAAATGGGTGATGCTATTTTGAACATCGGCACTTGGGCAATGGCCCTTCAACATCAACCGGTTTGGATTGGCGATATCTCCAAAAAACAAGGCGGGCAGCTTGCCCGCCATCTTACTCATCAGCGTGGTCTTGATGCTGATATTGGTTATTTGGTTCATACTCACAAACTGACAGGCCATCGAGCCAAGAAATTCCACGATCGTTTTACCGAGCAATTTGGATTAGAAGGCAAGCTGGGTGAGAATTTTGATCTTGAGTCGAACTACCAACTTCTGGCCCACATCGTTCAAAAACTGGACGTCACCAGTGTTTATGTCGGTTGTGGAATTTACGATGCGATTGAAACCTATGACAAAAATCAACCAACCTCAATTATGCAACATATCTTCGCCCAAAAGGGGCATGAGGATCACTTCCATCTTCGGCTTAAGTGTCCTTCTGATGCTCCCGCGTGTTCTAACCAGTGGTGGGTTGATCCACTAAAAAGACACAAGAAGAAAAAACATTACAGCGATTCGCCCAGTGGAAAATACCGAGACTGCTAGTTGCTATTTTTATTCCTAAATGATAGTGAAGCCGCACGTAACAATTGCATTTCAGGAGTCAGTCTATGAAGACATTAGTTGCCTGCGGTTTTCTTTTTTTAAGTTTTCAGGCCTATGCTAATTTTTGTGAAACACCTGATGAGATTCTGGTGAGTTTTCCTGACGACCGAAGCTTTTGTTATGTCTCGGCCCCTCTTGAAAACGGGGATATCAGTAATCCTGAGCGCCTCTGGGAGCAGACAGTTTCGGCGATCGATGATTTGCAACAAAAAATCCATAACGGAAATTACAACTTCAAAAAGGACTCAAACACTTCGGAAAAGGTGGCGGAAAAATACCTTAACAAGTGCTATGGCAATCTCGACTATGCTGCGCGAGTCAGTGGGCATAGTTTTTCCGGCCTGGCCCGAAGCTATTTTGAAACCGCAATTTTGGCCGTGGCCGGGAAAAAAGGTCCGAGTGCCGTCAATGTTAAATTGGCACGCATGAAAAATGTTGACGCTGCTTTGAAAAAATCCCTCGAGTTTGTTCAATCCCAGCGCTCTGTGAATAGCTGCCAAGGAGACTACGAAGAACGCATTCGCGAATTGGCGAAAAAAAGTGCCTTCGGGCCGGCGATTATCGGCGCCCTTACTGGCACGACAGCGACGTTGACTGCCGGACTCTATGCCATGTCCCTTGGCCCCGCTTATCCTTTGTGGCTGGCCAATTTAGTCGGACGTGAAGTGTATAAGCTGCCTTTTGCCACTATCGCCCCTGTGGCAGGCTGGATCGGGCTAGGCATTGGCGCAGCAACTTTTGTTGGGTATGAAGGAATTCTTCTGGCCAAAATTATCGGCATGGCCAAAACGCTTGATCTGATTCGTTCTGCTGCCAAAGGAAGCGTCAAGCCATCTTTTGCTCATAAGCTAGGCAATTTTGCCAAGGGTGTGGCAAAAACACATCGCTTGAGCGAGGAGAAATTTCAGAATGTTATCGCACAGGCCATCACCACGATGGATGCGCAAGGGATGCCACAGCGGCATGCCGTTTGGAGTGCTGAGATAGCGTGGATTGATGCCCATAGAACCTGGAAGTCAACCCAGACCTGTGGACCTAGCTTGCCCAACAAAAAAGACATTATCGATTTTCTCGATGAAAACCCTGACTACCTCGTGGCGCAGACACAACCAGCGCCAGTGAAGTCATTGCTAGAACATGGGGCCACCACAACGCACGTGGAAGTTCACGGCTGCAAGACCCAATCTTCTCAACCTTTCGTTCCGGGCGGAAATATTCTTAGTCTTAAGGCTGGACATGTCATCACTGCCGAAGACTGGAATGAGGTAGGAATGAATTCTAAAAGAACGAAACGTCCCCATTATAGCAACCTAGTATTAAAATCTAAAATGTCGACCCTTCCTGATGATGTGGTCAAAGGATTCAAGGAATGCTTGGTTCCATCTAAAGGCGACGACGCTGCCAAAACCATGATTCTGAAGATCGCAGACGCAGGATTAAATCCCTACGCCGGTGGACGAACAATTGTTCTTGGTGATGTGGCGATGGAAAAAAAGCAAAAGGATGACGGATTAAAAATTGATTTTAACGAAATGGATGTAATGGAAAAAGCGCGCCAGTCGTATCCGGAAGAGGAAAAAAACATTGTTCTCGGATTTAAGATCCAATTTGCCAAAGCCGATCCACAAACTGAGAGTACCTGGGCCAATTGCATTGAAAATGATTATCGCATTTTACCAGAAGTCGGAGATGAGGTGCTGTTACGCCATCATAAAGCGATTAAGGAGCAGGCTGAGGCCAATGCCGCTCGACGAACCTTTGCTGGCAAAAAACTTCTCTGGCTCACTCATATCGTGCGTCCTGATTTAAACAAGTGGAAACGAATCGTCACCATCGTGGAGATTGATAAGGAAGGCGTTGAGGATAAGTTGGTCAGTTACGAACAGTGTTTTCCAGAGACTTTTGAATTTCCAATCTTGCTTTCGGCCTCAACCGGCAATGTCATGGAAGAAATTCAACTCAAGCCGATTCGCACTGAAATAAAATAAGTAAGAAATGGCTGAGTAGTTTATTCGTGCCGAACAAAGGATTTTATTTTAATAGTGTCATAGCTTTTGGGATCTAGA
>JAHFAA010000322.1 GCA_023250775.1 Bdellovibrionales bacterium | reverse complement strand
AAGAATTAGAAGTGGGTAATAAATCCTCTAAGTCGCAAATCAATGAGCGTTCTTCCTATGAATGGAAACTGACCTATGGTGATAAGGTCTATGGCCAGCTGATTGCCGGCGGCAAAGAAAAGGTTCAGAAGCTGCAAGATTTAATCGACAAAATTAAAGATCGTCTGGATGCCAGCTCGGTCATTCTTATGAACGCCAAAGAAGATAAAGATGGACGGTACGAGATCGTTTTTAAACATAAGGGGAAATCATCCCTGGCCTTAGTCTTTACTGATAAAGTGGCCGATACTTTCGGCGGACAATTTTCTGAATGGAAATATTACCAGATTCCTCCCAGCAAAATTGTGTTAAGTGAAAAAAATCCTCAGCTTCACTTAACTTTGATTCCTCCCAAGAAAGAACAACCGCGGCCACAACATTTTATTTATAGCAATATTCCCTTGGCCGACCATTATGAAAGTAAAGAATTAGGAGATCAGGCCGGTTATCGGCCGATAAAAGTATGCGCACCACTTTAGGCATAATACTCTTGATCGGGCTGACCGCCAGCTCCTTGTTATGGGGGCATCAGGCCGCGCGTAATGACGATGGGATGAATCTATCTCCCGTGGCAACCACCTCGGTATCAGAAGGATCACAAAACAGAATGGGTTACGGTTATATCGGCCCCTCAGAGGCCGCCAGCGATGGAGTCATGCGCTTTTCCTGCGCCGACGCCGACGTCAATCGGACAGTGGGAGAAATATGCAATAAAACGGGAACATTCAATTCAGACATTGTTAGCAATTTTATTCGCAGTTCCGCCACTCCTGCCGTGATCGAAGGCATCAGAGCAAAAATTTATGAAGAGCAATTTCTCAAGCGCTATGCTTTGCAACAGTTTCCGGATGCCGGTGTTGAAACCGAGGCGGCGCTGAACGGAACTCCCCCACCCGCCACAACTGAGGCCCGTCTTGGTTACCCCAATCACTGCATGAATTGGAATCAACAGTCACGCCAAGGACAAGCGCGCCTCATGCGTTTACGTCGAGAGAATAGCGGTATTCCGGAAGACACTGTGATTGAAGGACTTCCCACCGCCGACAAAAGTATTCTTTATAAGGCCAAGGCCATGACCAACCACTGGAGCAACGCCAATCTCACCAAGGCCGTAGTTCTCTATGACTATTTCAAATCGGCCAAAGAAAAGGCATGCGCTCCTAGTTCGAGCTTTGCCGAGGCATGCTCTGATCTTCGAAAAAAACTGACTGATGTGGAAACCACCTATCCTATTTTTGGAGCTCAATATGCTGATGACGTCAGCGAGATTCGCTCCAATATGTACAAGCTCTACGGTGTCGAATCCATGAGGCAGGATAATGAAACGCAGGCCGAAACAACCGGACGGGCCCAGTACCAGCGAGATATCAATCGTACCAGTAGCAATTTCTGGAGAACCGGGGGCTATCCCAACGTGGTTGATCAGATTGAATCAATCGTTCGACGTCAGTCTGAACTCACCGCCCCCCAGAACGCCATGGCCGCTCGTTTTGCCTCAGGCATTCGCGACAGCGCTCAGTCGCTGAAACAGAAAATGTATGACCGGGATAATACTCAATACTGGAACGATGCTTGTAATATGAATCTTTCGCAGCTCGTAGAAAAATATCCCAATGCGGTCAGACAGTATATGGTCGATGCTTCTCCGGAAGCTCGCCGACTGGGTCAGGTGGCCCTGTGCAAACAATCCAATTTTGCTCCTTTGCCCAATAAGAACTGCGATGGAGTATCCAAACAAACTGACGGTACGATTCGCGTCAACACTCATCTCGTTTCCTATCCTTACGTCATGGATCGCAAATACAAAATTCGCCCCACCGGCGACTCCGCGGTTCCCTATGAAGTCAGCATGAATATGCATTTCAATGTCAGTTCCGAGTTATATTCACCACCCCCTCGCGCTGCCCGACAGGCAGAAATTGATGCAAAAATGACCGCCTGGAAAGAGGCCGCCCAGGGATTTTATGAATGCCAGTATGGAACGCGCACGACTTTCGAGGGGCGAACCTGCCCGCCTGGAGGCGCACTCCCACCCGGCACACCCAAAATGCGCTTTAACTTCAATCTCACTTCCTCAGGTGCCGCCGGTGCGGATTCGACGACGATCAACCTGCATAAATGTTTCAACGCTGATGCTCCGGCCAACCAACAGTCGAGCTGCAGCGGCGTCGAGGCCTTTAGCAGAAACCGATTGACTCCAGAGAAAATCAGTCAGTGCTCCATGAATACGATTGTGCTCATGTGGTATCAACCTGATGTGGTGGCAATCCGCAATCGCCTTTCCGCCGATCAACGAGCTCGCTTATGTGCGCCCAGTTCAAATGCCACGGCCGTCTTACCGCCGGCCGATATCATGAGTTCTGATGAGATTGTGAAACTGGGACGTTTGCGCTTTGGCGGCCTGGGTGGCGCCATTGATGCTGAGAATGTCTTAAATGCTCAACCGGGAGATTCCGTCATCACCGAATCAGAAAGAGACAGCAGAAGTGCGGCAACCCGGCTTTCAACTAGCTCCTACCAAATTCCGACCATCGGAACAACTGCTGCTCGCAATAATAATTACTGGATCGACAATACTTATCAGATGCCGGCAAGTGAGCAGTTAAATCGCGGCGATTTATACGCCAGAGTTATTTGTCTGCCTCCACCAACAGGAAATGACTACAGAGACCAGGCCAACACCACCTGTCGGCAATTTATGGGTCGTGCACAGAACGCCTCCAATCGCCAAAATGCCGGGAACTATACTTTACAGCAGGATAATGGAACTGTTTTTCACGAAGTCGGCCATATCTTCGGACTGGACGATGAGTACCTGGATCCAACCTACCCCTACACTCCTCAAGGTGAACATGATTCAGTCATGAACAGCTGTGATAATAGCGGCCGCCTCTACCCCAGACATTTAAAACAGTTGCTCTCGCCCTTAAATTGTCCCGCGGCCCAATAAGCTTTTACCTCAGAATTCTCCTGTGCTACAAGGCCACATGCAATCACTCGAAGCCTTCAAACGACTCGGACTCTCTGGCCAAATTCTTCTGGCCATTCGCAAATATGCATTCACAACTCCAACCCCTATCCAAGACAAAGCTATTCCGCAAATTTTAAAAGGTGACGATCTCCTGGTTGAGGCGCAAACCGGATCAGGCAAAACAGCGTGCTTTGCCTGGCTGATTCTGCAGCAAATTAGTGAGCGGAAACGAGAAGGCAAAAAAATTGTCTCGGCCCTTATTTTGACGCCCACCAGAGAGCTGGCCTTGCAAGTCACAGAAACCTTGGTGAATTTCGGCGTGTTTCTCACCAATCGAGTTTCAGTGCTGACGGTGATTGGCGGCGAAAGTATCGAGCAGCAGACCCAAACGCTGAAAAGCGGCGTGGATATTGTCGTGGCCACTCCAGGTCGACTTCTGGATTTGCTCGACCAGAAGCTGTTGAGTCTTCGGCATCTTAATTTTTTTGTGCTTGATGAAGCAGATAAAATTCTCGATCTGGGCTTTGCCGCCGAGCTCGATTCAATTTTACAAAACGTTCCCGGCGTCAGACAGAATTTATTTTTTTCTGCCACGTACCCGGAAAAAGTTTTAGAGATTGTTAAACGCATTTCAAAAAATCCGCTGCCGGTCAAAATTGATGATGTCACCCCTACGGTAGAAACCATTTTCCAAAGGGTGATTGAAGTTAATAAAGAAAAACGCGGCATGCTCCTTCGCCATCTGATCAAAGAAGAGAAATGGAGCGATGGCCTGGTTTTTGTTGCCAGCAAAGTCGCCGCTCATAATCTCTGCGGAAAATTGAAAAAGGCCGGAGTCAGGGCCGGAGCCCTTCATGGTGATCTCAGTCAACCTGAAAGAAATAAGGCCTTGGCGGATTTTAAACGAAGAAAAATTGATTTCCTTGTGGCGACAGATGTGGCGGCACGAGGAATTGATATTGAAAAATTATCCGTGGTTATTAATTATGATCTCCCCCGCTCTCCCGCCGATTACATCCATCGCATCGGACGAACCGGACGGGCGGGAGAAACAGGCCTGGCGGTGAGTTTTATTGACCATGAAGATCAAGAGCATTTTAAATTAATCGAAAAACGCGCCCAAATAAAATTGGAGCGAGAAGAAGTTGCGGGATTTGAGTTGACCGGCGAAGCACCTGAGAAAGTTCGCGGCGCTTTGCCGGTGAAAGGCAAAAGGAAAAGTAAAAAAGATCGCGCTCGCGAGGCCAAGCAGTTAAAACCACAGGCCACTTGACCCAGATGGCGCAGGGTGCTATACACGCGCGTGCGTCCTCACCGGGAGAACAAAATGAAATTTTTTCGATCGACTGCCGTCCTTGCCACCTGGCTGATTTTCACCACTTGTTTCAGTCTATCCCAGGCCTCGGCCAAGCAAGCCGTTTCTATTATCAATTTTCATCCTGTCTCTGAGGGCATCTACCGAGGTGCTCGCCCGGAACTGACAGGCATAAAAGAATTATCAGCAATAGGAGTTAAAGTCAGTTTGAATTTAGACGATGATGCCGTGGCGATTAAGGCGGAAAAAAAATATACTCAGCAAGTTGGCATGCAAATGATTTCGAGGCCTATGTCCGGCTTTTGGTCGCCTACCGACGCACAAATTAAGGATATTCTTGGAATCGTGGCCAATCCCGCCAATCGCCCCATCTACATTCATTGCAAGCATGGCCAAGATCGAACAGGTCTTGTGGTGGCCTTGTACAGAATCACTCAGGAAGGATGGACTCCCGCGGAGGCGCGCAAAGAAATGCTCGCTTTAGGTTTTCATACCATGCTGTTACCGCTCAATCATTATTTTGAAGAAGCAACCGGCTACGAAGATTAGCCGTTGCCAGTTTCGCTTCCACGTCCGGGAAGAAGATCGATCGTTTGATAGAATTCGCCGTTGATATAGATTTGATAAAGGCCATAAGGAATCTGGCGGGGCCCATTTCCTC
>JAHFAA010000321.1 GCA_023250775.1 Bdellovibrionales bacterium | reverse complement strand
ACATTATAAACCGCAACGGGAAGCTGAGTGTGGTCACGCAAGGTCTTGACGATATCGAGGTACGGAAGTCCGGGCTTCACCATCACGATATCGACGCCTTCTTCTTCATCAAGTCTAAGTTCGCGCAAGGCCTCACGTGAGTTGCAAGGATTCATCTGATAGGTTTTCTTATCGCCTTTTTTGGGCGCGGAATCCAGGGCCTCGCGAAATGGCCCATAAAAACTAGAAGCATATTTTGCGGTATAAGACATGATCATGGTGTTGTGAAAACCAGATTTTTCTAAGGCCTGTCGAATGGCACCCACTCGCCCATCCATCATATCGGAAGGCCCGATGATATCGGCACCTGCTGCGGCCTGAAGCACGCTCATTTTTGCCAGCATTTCAACCGTGGTATCATTGACGATCTCACCCGTTTTGGGGTCCACAAATCCATCATGGCCATCGCTGGAATAGGGATCGAGGGCCACATCGGTCATTAAGATGAGTTCGGGAAAACGTTTTTTTAATTCACGCAAGGCCGTGAGATAGAGACCTTTTTCATTGATGGCTTCTGTACACTGAAAATTTTTTTTCTCTTCGGGCAGTGCGGGAAATAAACAAATTGAACGAACTCCCAAATTTAAAAGCTCTTCAACCTCTTTGAGAAGCAAGTCCAGGGTAAAACGAGATTGCCCGGGCATGGAAAGAATGGGGATTTTTTTATTGTGCCCTTCAATCACAAAGAGTGGTGCAAGCAGGTCAGCCGCGGCCACATTATTTTCTGTTACCATGGCACGAATACCGGCATTGGCCCTCATTCTTCGAGTACGATTGCTTATAATCATTTTCGGTTCTCCTTTTGCATTTGCGCTTGGGCCTTGAAGGCCAGGGCATACAAATTTATTTGTTTCACCATGGCGTTTAGTCCATTTGCACGACTCATGGAGAGATGTTGTTTCAAACCTATCTCTTCGAGAAAAGTTGGTTTTAGAGAGAGTATGGTATCAGGCGTTTCGCCCGAATAAACCTTGAGTAGTAGCGCAATAATGCCTTTCACAATAGAAGCATCACTGTCAGCGGAGAAAAAAATTTTTCCGGCCTCCACTTTGGCCGTCAGCCAAACCTGACTTTGACAGCCTTTGATCTTATTGACTTCAGTTTTCGCTTCGATACCCATGGGAGCGAGTTCTTTCCCGATCTCGATGAGACGCTTATAGCGATCTTCCCAATTGCTAAAGGCGGTAAATTCGGCAACCAAAGTTTTTATTTTTTCGGACACGTCCATAGCACCATCTACTTTTTACGATACAAGCACCAGCCATTTTCACATTCCACCACTGTCATGCGAGCGAGGATGGCGTTCTTAATTCCAGTTTCAACAGGATTATTAGCATAATACATGGTGGAAAATAAGAGATAATCTATATCGTTTAAATCTTCCGGCCTAAATTTCCAAGGTTGCCAATCGGGAGTGTTGCTGATGCTTTTTCCTGGTTTATAGCACACCGGCAGATGAGGGGCATAACAGGCCCAGAACTGGCCATTTAATCCCGCAGAGCGAATCGTATAATACATGGGAAGAAAATGGGTCAGGTCTAGAATTTTGCCAAAGTACTCACTCTTGTTCCCAAACATAACGGAACCCAACACTTTGTTATTGGGAATACTGGCCACCATGCGAAGGGGAACCTTGGTTTCCTCTTGATACATATAAGTTTTATAGGAGTAAACGCCGATTGATAAGAAGGCCAAGATCGTCACAATCAATCTCTGGCGTGGATGCTTGCTCCATTCAAAAGGCCAAAGTCCAATAATCAAAATAAGGGCAAGGGTCAGAAAACGATAATTGATAAAGGTCATCTCACTTGGAATGTAGATTCCCCATGGAAGAAGAATGGCGACACACAAAAAGATTTTGGTCGCCATTTTATAAGCATCTTGGACCTTCGCTTCTTTAAATTCCTCAGATTTCTCAAGTTCCTGTTTCTTATTTTTAGACAGCACCTCTGAAACGGCTGGCGCGGTCTGGACTCTACGACAGAGGTGATGAAGACCGAATACTAAAAGGGAATAAAGAATACTGAGTGGAACAAGAGTGGTGAGTCGATAAGTCCCGACGAAGTTCCAAAAAAGATAATTCATAGTCACAGGAAAGGTACTCCAGGTGACATTGAAGAGTGACGTTACAAATTCAAAATCATAACTATGCACAAACGCCGCGGCCCATTGGATAGGCTGTTGTTCCGTCAATCCGCCCTCACCGAGAAGTCCCCCATACATCCGCGCTGTCACAAAAAAGAACAGAGCGTTGCTGAGGAGTAGGAAAAAAGGACGCTCACCGCGATCAAAGAGGGTGTAGAGGCCGAGAAAAAAGACCACCGCAAAGGAGGTCACCACATGAGTTAAAGATAAAAGAAGCAAGGCGGCCCAAAAAACCATCCAATTTGTAACGTGATGACCACTTTTGGTGCGAAGGCGCAGGAAGGCCCCAATGGCAAAAGCGAAAAATGGCAGAGACTGGACGAAAGGCATAAATCCCATGCCAGCGGTGGCATTCCAGATACACAGCTGAATCAAAAGTTTGTTCCAGGGCGAGGCCTTGCAATTAGGAGCATAAGAATCCATCAAATAGGAAACACCCAAGGCCATCGTTACAAAATAAATCATGAGCAGAATTTTAAAACCAATTTCGATAGTGAAAAGTTGTCCCAGAAAAGACAACACCCAGTGATAGGTATGATAGGTGGAAAACTGCGCCATCAAATCGTAAGTTTGAGCGAAGAGATTTCCACTTTTACCATAGTCGGCCATAATTTTGGCATAGGCCAAATGGTGGGGCATGTCCTGGAAAGGAAAAATATCAACCAGCAAGATATAAAGAATATTAATTATGGCAAGAATGCCCAACAGGATGTAGGGAGAACGCGGCCGCTCTGACCATTGATCCCACTTCTGCAAAACTTTCATCTGATTTTCTCACCATCTATTTAGGAGAATACAGATTAGCGCGATTATTTCTTGTAATCAACGGCCTTTTGCATCACCAGATGGTTCAACGCCAACATCCATTTTGCCGGGAGAAAACGGGGAAAATTAACAGCGACACAATTGGTCCATCCGGGCACAACGGCGCGACGGCGTTTAAACAAACCTTCAAGGCCAATTTGGGCCACAGCTTGGGAAGTCATCATGCTGGCATGAGCACTCTTTTTTAAAGTTTGTCCGGATCGTTCTGTAAATTCCGAGTAGGTTCCACCCGGCGCGATCAGCGTAACGGAGATATTACTTTTTTTCAGATCATAATTGAGCGATTCAGAAAATTCTTTAACGAAATGTTTCGAAGCACCATAAACCGAAAAATATGGCACGCTCAAATATGAGGCAACCGAGCCGACATTGCCAATATAGGAAACTTTGCCATGTTTTTGCATATGGCCCACAAAATGATAGGTCAGTTCCATGAGCGAGGTGACATTAATTTGAATTATTTTCAGATATTCTTCCACAGGGTAGTGCTGAAATGGGCCATAGACGCCAATGCCAGCATTATTAATTAACACTTGGACATGCCGGCCATTTTCCGTGGCCCGTTCAAAAACGCGCTTGGCCTCATGAGGTAAAGAGAGATCGGCATCAATCGCCTGATACTCAATCTGATGTTTTTCTTTTAGCTCGGCCCCAAGCGCTTTCAAACGATCCAGCCTTCGCGCCACTAACAGGAGATTCACTCCTTGGGAACCCAGTTCACGCGCCATGCTTTCACCAATGCCGCTGCTTGCTCCTGTTATGACGGCCCACATCCCCTTGCTTCGTTGTTTCGTTTGCACAGTTACCTCCACGCCAAAAGAATTTTACCCTGACCTAGTCTGTCTTCAATAAACTGATGGGCCAATGCCACATCTTTGGCCGGGAATATTTTTCCAATAATCGGTTTTAGATTCCACTCTTCAATTTTGGAAAATTGCTCCAAAATCTTCTTGATGGTCATTTCGTCTTCCATCAATTTTAAAGCGTTTAAAGCGAAGACGCCTTTATTTTGATCGAACATTTTTATGACGCTAAAACGCGGCATCTGGATCGCGGCCTTGGCGATGGCGAGAAAATCGCGCTTCCCACCTTTGATGCCTTCGGAAAGTCCCAGGCAAACGATGCGTCCGGTGGGAGCAAGACGTTCATAATGCCGCATAATACTCGATCCACCTTGGGAGTTGAGAATAAAATCGTAGCGATCATCTTTGGGATCTTGTAAAAATTCACTGTGAGTTCGTGCACGTGCGCCCAGCGACTCAATCAGACTTTTTTTACTTCCTGAGCTGGTGAGACCGGTAATATTGGCACCAATCGCCTTTAACATTTTTATGCTAACAGTCCCGAGCCCTCCACTACCACAGTCGATCAAGACTTTATCACCGGTACGCACTCGTCCCATTTCAAACAGCGAGGCATAGGCGGTGATAAAGGCAACAGGAAGACAAGCGGCCTCCTCTAAAGAAAAATTGGCGGGCAGTGGAATCGCCATCCAACTTTTTACCCGGATTTCAGACGAGTAGGCGCCAAAGACTGAACCACCATAAACCTTATCCCCCACTTTGAGATTTTTGACATCAGCGCCGACTTCGGTCACGACACCACTAAACTCATATCCTGGAACGAAAGGTTTTGGGGGCGCGTCTTTGTAAAATCCCAGGCGCATTACGATATCAGCGAAATTAATTCCGCTGTAGTGAACTTCGACATTAACTTCATCGGGTGCAAGAGGACGAACAGTGTCCTCCTCTTGTTTTTGTTCAAAAGAGAGAACATTGGCGGCGCCATATTTGCGAATATAAATTTGCTGATACACTCTCGGCTCCTTTACGACTTCGTTTTACGCTTCGGATGCTTTTTTGTGGACTGCTCAGACTGGGGCATGAAGATAAATTTGAGTTGCTCAATCGACTCCATATTCGGTCTGCAGATTAAAAATTTTCCGCGTTTTTCAGTTACGATCAGATTGGCATTTACCAGCTCTTTTAAATGATGACTC
>JAHFAA010000320.1 GCA_023250775.1 Bdellovibrionales bacterium | reverse complement strand
GCCAAGCAGAAAAATATTTTTGGCTCGGTGGAATTTCACAAGCGTTTTGATGAGGCCAATCTACTCCTGAAAGATGCTCTTGCCGATAATCGAATTGGTGATCTCCTCTATGTTCTCGTGGAATATTCTCAAAAGCAGCTTATTCCCCTCAACGTTTTTAAAGAGTGGTCAGCGAAAACAAATATTTTTCAATATCTAGGCGTGCATTATGTTGATCTGATTTACTATATGACAGGAGCGCACCCCATTCGTGTTTCTGCCACCGGCCAAAAAAATCTGTTGGTTGCCAATGGTATTGATACTTATGATTCTATCCAGGCAAATATTTTATGGCAGACAAAGAATGGAAAAAATTTCAATTCAATTTTTCTTACTAACTGGATCGATTCAAATAAAACCTCAAGCATGTCAGATCAAAAAATAAAAGTGATCGGAACCTGCGGCCGGATTGAAAGTGATCAGAAAAATCGTGGATTGCAAATGGTTGATGCTCAAGGAATCGAAGACGTTAACCCCTATTTTTCAAAAATATTTAATCAAGAAAATGGCAGTTATATTGATGGTTATGGGCCTAAATCGATCCGACAGTTTTTAAGAGATTGTACCAGTGGCGGTCATGAGCGGAAAATGAACTCAAACACCGCGACTTTTTCCGATGCGGTCGTTTCAACCTCAGTAATCGAAGCTGTGTCCGAAAGTCTTCAGTCTGACGGCAAATGGGTGACAATTAATCAGAATTTGATCAAGGACTTTTTCAATGTCTAATCATTATGTGAAATATGAAGAACTCTATCGCTTTATTTTTGATTGTTTAAGCAAGGTCGGTGTCTGCGCCGATTCTGCGACAAGTGTGGCCGAAGGTCTCGCGAGTACCTCCCTTTTCGGGATCGACTCTCACGGTGTTAAGCTTCTGCCTCACTATGTGCGAGCTGCAAAAAATGGTCGTATTAATTTAAATCCGAAATGCGAATTGAATCTCAAATCCCATTGTGCGGGTGTTTTAGATGCGGATCATGCTTTTGGGCACTACTCCGGAACTGTGGCCATGAATAAGGCCATGGAGCTGGCAAAAGAATTTGGTGTCGGAGCTGTCTCCGTCGCCAATTCAAGTCATTTTGGTGCCGCAGGATTTTTTGCCATCAAGGCCGCCTATCAAGACATGATCGGCCTAAGTTTTACCCATGCGGATTCGCTCATGCTCAGTGCCAACGGCAAGCGACCATTCTTTGGGACGAACCCTATTTCTTTTTGTGCTCCTGTCGAGGGCGAGGGACCATTTTACCTTGATATGGCAACCACCACGATTAGCTGGAACCAAGTGATGATTAGCGCCTCCCAAGATCAAAATCTCCAGGAGGGATGGGCGGTTGATGAAAATGGAGATGCCGTCATTGACCCCAAGCTGGCACGCGCCCTTAATCCTATTGGCGGATACAAAGGTTTTGGTCTTTCCATGATGATTGAAATTTTGTGTTCACTCTTGACCGAAATGCCTTTTGGCCAAAATATTTCCAGTATGTACAAAACACCCATCACTGAGCATCGTCATCTTGGCCATTTCTTTATGGCCATAAACATTTCTGCGTTTACTGAGGTGAGTGATTTTAAAAAACGACTTAAAGCAATGATGGATGAAATAAGACAGGAGCCTCCCAAAGGGAATGCGCCTGTAATGTGTCCGGGAGACCCGCAAAAGCTGCATAAGAAAAAACGTTCAGAACAAGGAATTCCAGTGCTGGATGTAACCTGGAAAGAATTTGAAGGTTTGGCGAAAGATCTGCATGTGCCACTACCTACAGCGAAAAGAGGTTAAGTCATGAACGCACCTTTGGTTTCGATCATTATCAGAAGTAAAAATGAAGAGCGATGGATTAAGCACTGTCTCGAAGCGGTGTATGAGCAGACCTATAAAAATTTTGAAGTGATCCTGGTGGATAATCTCAGCACCGACGGGACAACTCAGAAGGCCGCAAAATTTCCAGTGAAAATTGTGAATTTGGAAAAATATCTTCCCGGTCATTCGCTCAATTTCGGAATCGAGCATTCAAAGGGCGAGATTTTAGTTTTTCTATCGGGACATTGTATTCCCGTAAATAACACCTGGTTGGAAAATTTAGTGAAGGCGCTGGCTGACGAAAAAATTGCCGGGGTATATGGTCGTCAACTTCCCATGAGCTTTACTGCTGCCCAAGATAAACGTGATCTTCTTATCACCTTTGGGCTTGATGAAAAAATTCAGAAAAAAGACAGCTTCTTTCATAATGCCAATAGTGCCATCAAGAGATCAGTTTGGAAGCAAATTCCCTTTGATAATAATGTCACGAATATTGAAGACCGCATTTGGGCCGCAGAGGTTTTAAAACAAGGATACTTCTTAAAATATACACCTGACGCCGCCGTTTACCATCATCATGGCATTCACCATGGAGGAAGTGAGTCAAGGGCCGCCAGCACACTTGAAGTCATGGAGCAATTTACCTTCGTGAAAAATGAGGCCGGCCACGGCCGAATCAGTCCTGAAAAAATGGAAATCGTGGCGCTGATTCCCGTCAAAGGTGACAAACTTGAGGCGTATCAAGAAGTTCTTTTACAAAAAACGATCGAGTATGCGAAAAGTTTTTCCTTGATCAAGAAAACAGTTGTTTTAACCGAGTCAGAGGCCATCAAGAAAATTGCGCTGAAGTACGGGGCCTTAGTTCCCTTTCTGCGCGATCACTCTCTGTCCAAGGAATATATTGATTTGAGTATGCTTTATGAAAAATGCCTTCCTCTGCTTGAAAGCGCCGGCATTCATCCTGACTTGCTTGTGTCCTTGGAGCCAAACTATTTAGTTCGCCCAGAAAAATTAATCAGTGAATTAATCTCGGAATTATTGAATCGTGGGTATGATTCCATTGTTCCGGCCTTTTTAGAATTTAACGCCACCTGGAAATCAGAAAACAATGAGCGTGTCGACGATGGAGAAATTCCCCGCTCGAAAAAACCTCCTTTGCATGTGACGGACAAAGGGCTTGGTATGGTGGTCTATCCCGAGCTGGTTCGTCATGGCCAATTGTACGGACAAAAACTGGGACGCTTCATCATGAAGAATCGCTTTTCAAAAGTGGAAATTCAGTCTGCGGATGATTTGGCCAATTTTAAAAAATTATTAATGAGTACTGATGACAATCGCAAATAAGATGCAATCAGATATTGTTATTATTGGGGCCTCCGGTTTTATTGGGCGCCATCTGGTAAACAAGCTCCATTCTCGTTCGCAAAGAGTGAGACTCTTGGCGCATAAGAGTGCGCTTCCTTCGAACTCAGATACGGTGATTCAAGGTGATCTCTTTGATCTTGAGTCTCTGGAAAAACTTATTACTGAAAATAGTATTGTTGTGAATCTGGTGTATCTAAGTCAGGCGACACTCGAAGACAACTTGCTCGCCAGCAAGAATATCGTGAAAGCTTGCAAGAGCAAAAAGGCCAAACGGCTGGTTCATTGTAGTACCGCGGTTATTTGTGGCCGCGCCATGGAAGATTATATTACAGAAGAAACGGTGGATCGTCCTTTTGATGATTATGAAAAAGTGAAATGTGCTATCGAAAATACGCTCCTAGAGCAGACGAAAGATCATTCTCTTGAGTTGACTATTCTACGCCCGACTTGTGTTTTTGGACAGCATGGAAAAAATTTGTTGATGCTCTTTAATGATCTTGCCTCGGGGTCTAATTATAAAAACTATCTGAAGTCATGCCTCTACAACAAACGCACCATGAATCTTGTCAGTGTGAATAACGTTGTCTCGGCCATGGTTTTTTTGATTGATTATCAAAGTCCCTTACACGGCGAGCGTTTTATAATTTCCGATGACGAAGCTGAGGAAAATAATTTTAGATATGTAGAAAAGACAATATTAGAAATCTTACAAAAACCGGACTATGCCTTTCCAAGAACAATATGTCCTGGTTCGGTCTTATCTTTGATCTTGCGAGCTGCAAAAAAGTCTAACCTCAATCCTCGCAGAAAATTTCAGATCACTAAACTTCAGAAATTTGGGTGGCGACGAGAATTTGCGTTTCAAAGTGAGCTTAGGCAATTTATAGAGTGGTACATTGAATATTCTAAACGTAAATCAGATTCTTGAGCCAAGCGTAGGCGGTGGAACTGCCGAGCGCACTGTGCAAATGAGTTATTTCCTGGCGCATGAAGGGATCGATTGCACGATTTTGTGTACCGATATAGCTTTGTCCGAAGACACAAGGCAGTACCTCAGAGATGTTAAACTTGTGGCCTTGCCTTGCTTGATAGATAGATTTTATATTCCTGCACCATTCTTGTTTCGAGTGAATTCTCTGGTTAAAAAAGCGGATATCGTTCACATCATGAATCATTGGACGCTTCTCAATGTTTGGGTCTATCTGCTGGTACGTTGGCACAAGCGTCCTTACGTGGTTTGCCCTGCCGGCGCCTTGCCACTCTTCGGTCGATCGCAAATTTTGAAAAAATTCTTTAATTGGATCGTCGGTAAAAAAATTATTCAAAACGCTGATCTGTGCATTGCCGTCACGGAAGATGAAATTCCTCAGTTCATAAATTATGGTGTCGAAAAAAAGAAAGTCATTGTCATCCCTAATGGCATCCGCTGCGATTATCCACCATCCCAAGAAGAGGCGCAGAAATTTAGAAATAAATTCAATCTTGTTGATAGGCCGTTTATTTTCTTTCTGGGACGTCTCAACTTAATCAAAGGCCCTGACTTACTTCTTAAGGCCTTTTGCAAAATAAAAAATGAATTTCCCGATTTTCATCTGGTGATCGCCGGCCCAGATGAAGGACTTCTTGCTGAACTACAGGAACTTGCAACCGAAGAAAATCTGCAGGATCGCGTACATTTTATTGGCGCGATACGCGGCGATGAAAAACGTCATGCCTTTTTGGCCGCTGACCTTTTGGCAATTCCTTCGCGCCAAGAGGCCATGTCCATTGTCGTTTTGGAGGCGGGCATTTTTGGCTCTCCCGTGCTTTTTACCG
>JAHFAA010000319.1 GCA_023250775.1 Bdellovibrionales bacterium | reverse complement strand
ATTCTGAGGTGGCCAAAGATCAAATTATTTTACATGTCGCCAGAATGGATGCCTTTACCATTTCGGCGGAAGTTCCAGCGGTTCACCTTGAATATTTTAAGAACTCCCCTACCGGTGAACTCACTCTCGCCGGACAGGTCATCAATCTTCCCATAAAATTGAAAGGACTCGCCCCTCAAGTCGATTCTGCGACTGGCACGGCCCGCGCCTTATTTACTTTGAGTGACCCGTCCCAAAGTAAATTGATTACGCCAGGACGCTTGGCACGCGTAACCTTCAAAGGCCCTGAGCAACGAGGGATTGTCATCCCCGAAGTGGCCCTCAATTACAAAGGGAAAAAAGCGCTGGTGGCGGTCATCGAAAAAAATATTTATAAAAAAAGAGAAGTGGAAATTGGCGAGAAACGCGACGACCAAGTTCTCATCACCAAAGGACTGAAAGAAGGTGAATCGGTGGTGGAACGGGCCAGTGGCTTTGTCCCCGACGGTGCCGAAATTACGGTTGTAGAGTAAAAAATGAAAACAATCTATCAGGCGAACTTTCGCGTTTATTTATGTTTCTTTTTACTCGCTGTTTTAGGGATCGCGGCGGGTTTTAATCTGCCCATCTCTCTTTATCCCAACAGCACGCGCCCGACGGTTCACACCGGAATCAGCTATGGCGGATTACAGGCGCGGGAATTTCTCGAAAGCTATGGCATGGCGATCGAATCCAACTTAAAGGCCATTCAAACCAAAAACCTCACAGTGGAAAAAGTAAAGGCCGAATACAATTCTTCCGGCGCGCAATTTCAAGTCGACTTCGCCTGGGGCACTGATCCCAAAGAAGCGTTACGCGAAGTTCAGGCGATCATGAATGGCCAAAGCTCAAACTGGCCGAAAGAAATTCGCGATTCTCTGTGGGTGAACTTTTGGTCGAACAACTCGGGCTTTGTGGCCATTAGCTTTTTTAGTGCCAAACGCAGCTTGGATGAACTCTACGAAATTTTAAATCCCGAATTCTATCCTTATCTCCAAAGCATTCCCGATGCTCAAGAAGCTGGCCTCTATAATCCGAATTATAAAGAGATTCGCGTCACCTTGAATCCAGAAATGTTAGCGTTGCTGGGACTTTTTCCCAGAGATATCGAGATGGCCATTTCGGAGGGTCTGCGCGCTCCTCGTGGCGGCAATATTCAAATTGGCGACAACAGTCTGCAGATCCAGGTGCCAAGAAGTATTAATGCCGTCGACGATTTGAAAAAATTGCTGATTCGCACTCCCGAAAAGAAATTGATTCCGCTTTCGGATATTGCCAAGATCGAGTTAAGTTTACCCACGCAAGGTGAACAGGTTTTTAAAACCAACGGCAATAAAAGTCTCATCTTGTTTGCCTCACCAAAAAGTGGCGCCAATGTAAAACGCATGGGTGAAACCATCATCAAGATCACCAAAGATATCATGGCCCACATGCCCAGTGACGTTGAGTTCCGTGTGCTGGTCGATCCTTCAGAATTTATTCGCAATTCGGTCCGCAATGTTTTGCAAGAAGTTTTCCTGGCGGCCTTTTTGGCGGTGCTCGTGCTCTTTTTGTTCGTGGGTAATTTACAAAATACCATCACCGCCGCTTTGGAAATTCCCCTCTCGATGGTGCTGTCTTTCATCCTGATGAAATTTGCCGGCATCAATATCAACCTTATTTCCCTGGGCGGTCTGGCCTTGTCGGCGGGCATGAACGTGGATGCCTCGGTTGTCGTGATGGAAAATATTTTCGCGCATATGCACAAGATCAAGCATCGCTTGAGCAAGGCCGAGGCCCTTCATCTGGTGGTTGAATCGGTGAAAGAAGTGCGCGGGCCAGTGATTGGAAGTACCCTGGCCTCTCTGGTGGTTTTTTTGCCTTTGGCCCTGACCAAAGATCTAACCAATGCCGTGCTGGGCGACCTGGCCATGGCGGTGGTTTTTTCTCACGGTCTTTCCGCCATCGTGGCCCTCCTCTTGGTTCCCACCATTCGCCTCCATCTCTTAAACCGCCGCGGCGGTCTGGAACAATTATCCGCGCCACCCATTGCTCGCCAGCTCAACTGGGTTGAAAACACTTATGCAAAGTTATTAAGTCTCTATCTCCACAAACGTTGGCCCATTATCGTGGGCCCCATCGTCCTGACTTTGGCCTTAGGTGGACTCCTGTATTTTGGACTCCCAAAGCTTGAAAAAGAAATTATCGGCCTCCCCGACACTGACTGGATTATTTTGGGAATTAATGCTCCTGGCACAAGTAACTTTAAAGAAATGGAAGGCCAAACTGACGAGGCGGAAAATGAACTCTTGAAAAAATTTGGCAATAAAATTCTCTATACCTTTGTGCAAATTCAACGCAAGAGCAGCGGCACCATCATGGCCAGACTGAAGGATAAGTCTGATATGGATGAGATGTGGAAAAAAATTGAGGCCCAATTTCCCAATACTCCCACCATTCGCTACTTTGTGGTTCCCTGGAATCCGGCGGAACTACCGATTCCCAATCCTCCAAGTTTTGAAGTCAGCATCAAAGGCGGCTCACCTGAAGATCGCTCGCTCGTTGCCAAAGACATCTCGTCGGGCATTACTGAAAAAGATATTTTTCCCAACGTCTGGTACGAGCCAAGTACTTTTATGCCTGAAGGCATCCTCTTCACGCCCTACATAGAATTATGGCCGGAACTTCAAAGCGCCGGCGCGAACTTTACCTCCTATGACTTGGCGGATTTAACTCGTGTGGCGACGGAAGGAAAAAATATCGGGTCGCTGACTCAAAATACCAAAACCATGGGAATCAACTTACAATTTCCCGATCACTATCTCCAAAGCTTGGCGGACATCAAGGCCCTCCCCATAAAAGTCGGCAATAAAATTATTCCTCTTATGGCGCTGGGAAAAATTGAACGCCAGACCATCGCTCACAACATCGTGCGCGAGGATGGGCAGGAAGTGACAAAGGTTTTTGGGAAAGTTAAAAAAGGTGATGAGAAAGAAAAATCCGCCAGACTAAAACGTGCTCAGGAATACTTAGCAACCTTTTCAAAAACCTACAAGAAAGACTTGGACCTTACCACCACCCCCATGATCTCACTGGAAAATGCCGAGCGCGACATCACCGGTGCCCTTGAGCAACTTTACTGGAGCGTGGCGACCTCGATCCTTCTCATCTTTTTTGTGCTCTATTTGCAATTTGGCAGTGTCACCCAAACGTTAATCATTCTCTCTGCCGTTCCGATCGGTTTAGTGGGAGTTCTGATCTCGCTCTTAGTTTTCAAGAGTACCATCTCTTTGAACTCCAGCCTCGGTGTTATCTTATTAAACGGGATCACCGTCGCCAATTCCATCATGCTGGCGGATTTGACTTTGAAACTGGTCAAAGAGGGTTACACTCCCATCGAAGCGGCATTGATGGCGGCCAAACGTCGTCTCCGCCCGATTCTGATTACCTCACTGACCACCATCCTCGGGATGATCCCCGTGGCGCTCGGCCTGGGCGAAGGTGGAAAAATCCTGCGGCCACTGGGCCTCTCCGTCGCAGGCGGCCTCTGGTTCTCGATGATCTTTACCTTATTTGTCGTTCCCGGACTTGAGGTTCTGGTACTTCAACGAAAAAAGAAGGCCACCAAACGCAAACTCGAACTTGCACCAACCGGCCCTAGTGAGGAGCAACCATGGCAATAAAAGCATGGACCGTTTTCGCGCTGTTCGCACTTTGTACCGGAGTTACCTCTGGCGCCACACCAAGCTCCCTCTCCTTTGATCAGGCGTTACAGTTAATTCTGCAAAACGACTTTACTCTTCGTTTGAGCGAAAACAATTTAGAACGAATGAAGGCGCGCAAGCTCGGTGCCTATGCCCAGTTTCTTCCCAATGTCTCGGTGGCGGCCACTCAAAATCGTGATAGCGGATTTCAAGAGACCGATCGTACGACAACAGGAATCATGGATTTTAGTCTTTGGAGAAACGGCGTCGATGTCATGGGTGTTAGAGCTCAAGAATTTTCCAAACGCAGCGCTGAGGAGCAATTCTCGCACGAAAACTTGAATGCTGAGGATCGTGCCACTCAAGCTCTCTTCGATTATCTTTGGCGCCAGCAAGATATTTCGATCAAGCGGGCCCAGGTTGAAGCACGCCAGGAACTTTTAAAAATTACCAAGACCCGTTATTCCCAAGGACTCATCCCGGAAGATCAGATTTTAGCGTCGGAAGTTGATTTGGAAAATGCTCAATCAACGCTCACCTTTTCAGAGCTGGAGCTTCAAGATACTCGTGCTGAACTGGAACGATCGCTGCCAGGTCTGTCCCAAGGCCAGGAGCTGGAAAGCACTTGGCCTTTTGTTAAAATTCTAAAAGGGACCACTGTTCAAACGCTCTTGGCCCGCAGACCAGACAAAGGTGATCGTCCCGACTTTCAAGAACTCCTTTTTGCCATGCAGGCCTCGGACTTAAACGTTTTGCGCGCCAAAGGTAATTTTCTGCCAACGGTTGATTTTCGTGCTCAGCGCTCCAAGCAAAGTATCTATGGCAATAACCAGTACGAAACTAGTTTCGCCTTTACCATCACGATTCCACTCTTTGAGCGTCTCAGCAACTATGTCAGCTTTCGTGAGAGTGAATATCAGTCCTATCAGGCGCAATATCAAATGACCGCGCTCGATCAAAAATTCGATGCTGATTTCAAGGCGAAACATCAAACGTTGTCGCATGCTTTGGAGCGGCAGCAGGCACGAGAAGATATTTTGAAAAAAGGTGAAAAGCTTTTTAATCTTATGAAGGCCCACTACAGTGCCGGAAAACTGAGCTACAAAGATTTGGCGCTTGAACAAGAACGCTTTTTTAACTCACGCCTAAACTATGCCCAAGGGTTGAAAGATGTCCACAACGCCTTAGTCGCCTACTGTCATGCTTTGGGACAATCTCTTAAGGCCTGTCTTCTCTAAGTCAATCGTTCCAGATGGGCAGAGAAGTGGCGCAAGAATGGTGGCGCTTCCACAATTTTATAACCACGCATTTGCTTTTTTAAT
>JAHFAA010000318.1 GCA_023250775.1 Bdellovibrionales bacterium | reverse complement strand
GCCACAGGATCGGAACCGTCAATCGAGTAGCTGTACTTAAGATCGTCATAGGTGACACTATAATGACGGAAAAACTGCACTAAAAATTTCGTTTCATAGGCGAGACTGAGCTGCATGCCCTTACCTTGGGTCTTATAGCCGCCGCGGTCGCCTGAAATCACCGTGATGGTTCTTCCGGTTGATTGAGATAAGGCGGTATCAAGTGACCCCTCCACAGGAGTTTCAGTGTAAGTTGATTTGCGGGCGCCGACGTCTCCATACCAAGTGCCGGCGCAGCCACCCAAGGCGAGGAGGAAAGCAAAGCAAAAAAGACGGGTATTGAGAGAAGCACTCATTGTTTTATTTTAAGGGAAGATAGTGGCGAAGGTAAGGACAATTTTATAAAGTGAATTCCTTGCCCCAAAATTAAGGAATTCTATGAATACAAAGCATAATTTTTTCAATAAGCACGCTGAGGAATGGGATTCGCATTTGAAGCAGAAGGATTTCGATGCCATAGAGCTGATGCTTGAGAGGGCCCAGGTTACCAAGGATGATCATGTTCTTGATGTCGGTGCCGGGACGGGAGTTCTGGTTTCCTTTTTAAAAAAGCGGGGAGTGATTCATTATCAGGCGGTCGAGGCCTCTTCGGGAATGGCCTCGGTTTTTAAACGCAAATACCCTGAGGAAAAAATTATCATCTCAGAATTTGAAACAGCTAATTTAAACAAAAATGCCTTCGATAAAATTCTTGTCTTCAATACCTTCCCTCATTTTGCGGACTATGAATTGGTTTTTAGAAACGCCTACAGTTTTCTGAAAAAAAATGGATTGCTGGTGATTTCGCACTCGATGAATCGGCAAGAGTTAAATAATTTCCATGCCAAAGTCGGGCGTGCGGTCTCGCGTGATATGTTACCTGAAGATGAGAGCATGAAAAAATTTTTCGCTATGGCGGGATTTCAGGATATCATCATCGAAAATACAACCTGGTATTTTGCTTCCGGGCGGAAAGTTTAATTTTAATACCAACCATTGGCGGCCGTGCATTCAGCTGCCGCGGTTCCGGTATTGCCTTCGGCCGTGAGGCAGGCATTGCATCCTGCAATCTTCCTTCGTTGCTTTTTGATTTCTGCTGATGGGGTCGTGGCACAAAGCATTTCACAACCGTAAATGGGGTCCTTGGCAAAATCGGTGCCTTTGGGATCATTGTGATGGTGATTGCCAGGCAATCCGCAGCTATGGATGAGTTCGTGGAATATAACCTCTCCGATATTGGCGGTGTTGCTACGGACCGTAGGCGAGGCATTTGTAAGATAGATGCGATTGGGTTTATCTCCCCAATAAAAACCCCCCGTGCTTCGGCCTAACTCGGCAATCTTCTGATCGCTGAGCCCTTCGACACGGCCTATTGTTTTGACGTTGACCTTATCGGTTGGTTGATTCACGCAATCAATAATTGGTCTCTTTTGAATGAGGGTCTTGAGCATTTTTGCCACAAGTTTGGGATTTTTTTGATTGAGACATTTTATCATATCTCGAAAGGGCGCCATGGAAGCATTGAGACGGGCCTTGACATTAACCTGTTGAGTGGCAAAGTTGCTTTGGCAGGTGGCAAAGTTGGGGTCAGAGCAAGGCGGACAGGGTGGGACAGTGCAGGTTCCGCAGAGATTCACACAGGTTGAGGGAGGAAAGCATCTATTTTTATCAGCACGAAGCCCTTCGCCGAAATACATAAAGCTATCGTCCTCGCAACTGTCACTCAAGGGAAGACTGGTGATCAGATTGTTAACGCTGCCATCAATCGCCGTCTTGATGGTATTCAGACACGCCACACACGTGCTGGGATTTGCGGTCTTGCGATTGAGGCATTGAGCGTATTCTTCTTTGCCTGAGGTATCGGCGGCGCTGTCGATTTCGATGGCCACAGATTCCTTGCTTACCACCTGCCAAGTTCCATTCTTCAGCTGGGCCTTTTCGGAAACTTTATTCCCGCCGACAAATTCATCAATCACTCGCATATCCAGAATGGGATCATTTCCGGATTGCCAGTAGTTTTCGACTTTTAAAATCTTGTCGCGTGTTTCATCAGTGTATTGTTCGATCACTCTTGAAATGGGGAGCCGGTGTTTGTAGATGGTGAGTTCGGTCCAGGTCTTATTGGGGGAGAGCTGCCACACTTCCTCTGTTCCTGCCTCGGTCATCGGGTATGAGTAACTGACTCGCACCAATTCACCGTATACAAAAGTGCGGCTGACATCGGGAGTGCCGTCGTTATTCATGTCGATGGGAGTATATTTGGTATCGAGAAGCTGGTCGATCTTCTCCATGTTCAGGCCCGCCTGGCCCTGCGAAATGGTCATTGCCATGACAACCAATAAGGCAAAAGAAGCTTTAATCATAAGCACACACCCCTATAATCATTGTAAGGGCCTCTGGGATAGATTCAAAGGCAAAAGTAAAGCTTGGAAATTGGGTCAAAAAAGGTCTGCAATGCTATGTATTTATAGGACTCAATAAATTTCTTGGCGTTCTTCTCGTGACCCATTTGAGAGGCACTTTATTCAACAGCGCTGGCGGGGGTTCGGTTTAAAAGAGTGGAAAGTCCGGTTAAGGTTCTCTGAGACTCTGTCGATTTTTGAAAACCATTTTTTGTGAGCTGTAATTCGAGATCATGCATGTGTGCCGCTCCCCAGGCGATAACAATGAATTTTGATTGCGGCAGCTGCTCATGCAGTCTACTCAAAAGGCGTGCATTGCGGAGATTAAGAATATCTCCAAAAATAATGTCCATCATGCCTTCTTGTTTGATCATGCGATTAATTTCGGCGAAGTTGGCGAGACTCAAGTTCTTATCGCTATCCTTACTGACACTGAGAAGATTGATAAATTCCACCGTTTTTTTATTGAACTCGGAAATATCCACATCGGCCCAGACAAATTTTATCTTGGTTTCTTTGGGAAATTGCAAGGCATGTGATTGACTGGCAATGCCCATGGTTTTTGCCAGATTCTCATAAAAAAGCTTTCCCTTAATAAGCCCGGTTGCATCTTTCACGCCTTCCACCAAAAAAACCGCCTCTTTATCCTGGAAGTCGCGGATGATTCCCTGATAGAAAGAAGCATCCGCCATATGCGCCATGGGAAGCAAAACAATCGTCTTGCCGTCTTTGGTAAAGCTTCTTTCCATGCAAACCAAATTACCTTGAGAGATATTTAGTCCGATGGCCTGTTGGAGCGTCACAAAAGGGCCAATGACGTAAGCGGCGAGAGAGCCTAAGAAGACTATTGAAAATAACCCACCTGCCACTGCCCATCGTTTAAAAGAATGAAGATAAAAAGTTTGAGTAAAAAAACGCTCACTATCATGTCGCATAAGCAGGAGGGCGAGGGCCGAAATAAGCACCACAGAAAAATTCAGTGCAAAAAAGAAAACCTGATAAGAATTTCCATGGGTCATTAAAAAACTAAAATTGCTAATTCCCGTTAGGAATTCGAACATGGAAACTTGTTCGACAATTTTGAAAATGAAGGGACTGGAAAAGAAGGGTTCGGTAATAATCATCAAGGACAGTGCAAAAATGAGATAGGACCTTCGCGATTGATAGAAGGCAGAGCATATCAAGGTCATGATTGAAAAGAGCAGAAGTAGGCCCGAGATGGCCTGGCCTAAGTTGGAAATATATTGGATTTGCGAATGAAAAATCATCACCCAAAGGCCATGAAAAACACTCACTGTCGCCTCAAGAAAAAGGGCCCAGGCGTATACTAAATAAATTCGATCAAGAAGTTTTGATGTCATGCCGACTTATCGGCGAACACCACTCACTGTTGAATTTTCAAGATAGTTTTTTTCAAAGTCGGCAAACATTCTATCTTTGGGTCCCTTCCAATCAAGTTCGGCCTTCCAGGCACGTAATTTTGTGTACATGCCTAAATGGGTTCGGTCAAAGGTGGCCAGCTCAGCACAAGGGCGATGAGTTCCTTTGAGCTTCATCCCTTTCATAAAGGTGTGAATAAGCTGGATCGGATTGTCGAGTGGTGGAGGAAAAACACCCACTTTATCAAACGGTAAAAAAAGCGCCGATGCCAGATCAAAATGCTTCTGAAAAAACTCGGGCGCATCTTCAGGAGTAAGAACCCCTAAGTTCATGCCGAAATGCTTATAAGAGGCCATGTCTTTATTTTCAAGCGCGCGTAAAAAACCAATATAATTCCTTCGAAATTCTACCGGCAGGCGGCTGATGTTGCCAAAATCGAGCAGGATAATTTTGTCATCCTTAAAAAGATAATTTCCATTTTGCGGATCACAATGCAAGATGCCGGTTCTGTAGCAACAGTCCAAATGAAATTCGTAAAGTTTTTGGCCGATTTTATTTTTTCGATTCTGTTCCCAGTGCAAGGTTCCTTCAAGCGGTTCTCCCTTTAAGAGTTCCATGGTGAGTACAGTGGCACTTGAGGCCTGGGGAAAGACTTTGGGAAAGACCATGTAGGGATATTGCTTGGAATAGGTCGCTTCAAAAAGGGCCGCATTGGCGGCCTCATTTAAGTAATCGCACTCTGACAAGATGCTGTCTCGAAGGTTTTTCAAAATTGGGTCAACATCCACATCATAGGGAAGAATCTTCATCAGGATTGATTTCAAAATTCCGAGATTTTTAAAATCACTTTTTATCGCCGCAACCACATCCGGATATTGGATTTTAATGGCAACTTCTTCTCCTGTGACAAGTCGGCCGCGGTGAACTTGTCCGATGGAGGCGCTGGCCATGGCGACCGGGTCGATTGAACTGAAGATCTCTTTTATTTTATTGGGGAAACTTGCGTGCAGAACTTTTTCCATTTCTGGCCAGCTTAAAGGTGGCGCATTTTTTTGTAACTCGCGAAACAAGCTTGAAATCTCAGGAGGAAGAATCAGGTCACCACTGGAAGATAAAATCTGTCCCAGCTTCATGACGGCGCCCTTGAGTTCGCCCATCACCAGCACGATTTCTTTGGCGGCATCAAGGCGTCTGCCTAGACCCGTGGCATCACCAATCGTGCTTTCTACTTTT
>JAHFAA010000317.1 GCA_023250775.1 Bdellovibrionales bacterium | reverse complement strand
CAATGAGTAACTTTGAAAATCGCCAAAAATTTGATGGTGATCATTTCTCACTCCTGCCAAAACCGCCGCCGGTCCCCATTTATGGTCCACGCTCACAAAAACGCCGGTGCTGGTCACTTTGCGTTCCGCCATCTGCTGCTCAATTTGCATGGATTCCTGCGTTCCTTCGACTCCCATAGTGAATTTTGTGTTTTCGCCCCACATAGGGGAATTCTGTAAGGAAATCTTATTTAAGGTGCCCTCGTAGTGTTCAAAAAGAGTATTCAGATCAGTGGGTGAATCTTTTTCATCATTGGCAATCTTCACATGCTCGGCGCGATCAAGGGTTAAAGATGGCGCCCAAAATTCATTGATCGCTTTATCCATTTGCAAAAAATAAGAACGTTCTTCTTTTTTGAGCGAATAATTCAAATCATCCTGATAGGCCCCGCCGCCTTGATCAAGCGCCGTCTTACTCTGCTCCCATTTTCCACCCAACATGAGATGCGGGCCGCCCTCGATACGGCCGTTAACTTTAAACTGCGCTGCCTGTCGGGAAAAACCGTCGTCTTCCACATTCCCCGGATAGTTCGAGCTGGCGGCCGAAAATCCGCGAGTGTGGAATTCTTCAGCGGCAAGACTGAGCGAAAATTTTTCCGACAACATTCCGCGCGTCTCGGCCAAAGCGCCCAAGGTATGATGGCCTCCCCCCTCACCTCGAACTAATGATTGCCACACTTTTGTCCCCGGCCGGGTCCAGATTTTTATCACGCCCGCCAAGGCGTCGCTGCCATAATGAATACTGTCGGCACCCTTCACAATTTCAATGCGCTCAACATTGGTAAGCGAAAGATGGGAAAAATCATAGCTGCGTCCGGGTGACGATGGATCATTCATAGGAACACCATCGAGCAAAACCAAAACGTGCTCTGACTTAAGGCCATGCAAAAAAACAGAAGTCTGTCCGCCTTCCGGCCCACTTTGCACCACATGAATACCGGCCTCTCCGCTTAAAATTTCATTCAGCAAAACATAACCAGAGTGATCAATATCATCTTGAGTGATGGTTCGATCAGCACGCACTTTGTTCATGCTTTCTTCTAAGGGCACTCGCTCGGCGCGAACGATGATGGTCTCGTCACTTTTGGCCTGGGTCTGAATAGTGAGGATGAGAAAGGTGAAAACGAAATATCGCAACATAGGATTCTCCTGCTCGGGAAGTTTAGTATCTCAGTAGTCCGGGCTTACCCTTAGGGATTGGGATCACCGTTGCGGCACAGCTCTGGATTCACACCAGATTCCTTCTGAAATACTCGTTGAAATCGACTATAAGCGGCGCGCTATCAAGCCGTCAAGAAAGTGAAATACTCAACTAGTAAGAATTGAACAAATTATCCCGTTTTGCGGGTAAAATAAAAGCATATTTTTTGAAGGTGGGATTTATATGGGGACGAAAAATTATCAGGCCGATTGCATTGTGATCGGGGCCGGCCTGGCGGGAATTTACGCCAGTTTAAAACTTCTTGAGGCAGGAAAAAAAGTTGTCTTACTCGACCGCGGTTTGCGCGAACATATTGGCGGCCAGGCGGTGGAATCTTTTGGCGGCGTGTTCATGGTGGATTCTCCTCACCAACGACGCTTCAGGATCAAAGACGATATGGAGATGGCCTACCGCGATTGGTGTAGCTTTGCCGAATTTTCTCCTGCCGATGATCTTGGTCGCGCCTGGGCAAAAGGTTTTATCGAGAACTCCACACGATTACTTTTTCATGGCCTAAAAAAATATACCGTTTCCTACTTCCCTGTAGTTCATTGGGTAGAACGCGGACTTTTTGTTCCAGGTAATTCTGTTCCGCGCTTTCACATGGTATGGGGCACAGGACATGGCCTGATGAAACGCTTGGCCAAGGCGTTGCTTGCCTATGAAGGAAAAGGCAATTTTGACATTCACTTTCAGCACAATGTGCAACACTTCATTCATGAGCAAGGCCGAGTTACGGGTGTCGAAGGTGTCGCCGCAAATGAATCTTTTAAGGCCACTGGGGAAAACGTCATCATGGCGGCCGGCGGCTACGGTGCCAATCTCGATTTAGTTCGCAAAAACTGGCACAGAGATTGGGGAACGCCACCGCGCGATCTCTTAATCGGCTGTAATCAATTTAACGACGGCCAACTTCACAGTCAGGTGAGAGAATTAGGTGGCGATATTATCAACCTTGACCGCATGTGGAATTATGCTGCCGGCATTCCTCATCCTCATCCCAAACGCGATAAACATGGACTGTCTCTGGTTCCGACCAAATCGGCGCTGTGGATGGATGCCCTGGGAAAACGAATCGGCCCGCAACCTCTGATCACCGCCTTTGATACTCGCTCTCTGGTCACGGCCATCACCAAATGTCCCGCCGGCTATAGCTGGCAAATTTTGAATCGCAAAATTGCCGTGAAAGAATTGGCGGTCTCCGGTTCAGAACACAATCCGGCGATTCGTGATGAAAAACTCCTGGCCTTCCTGCTGACAGTCTTGCGAGGAAATCACTCATTGGTCGATCACTTCTGCAAAGACTCTTCCCACTTTGTGACGGCCTCAAACATCGAAGAGCTGACGCAAAAGATGAATGCCATTAATCAACCCTATATTATCGCGCCGGAACTTTTAAAGAGCGAAATCCAAACCTACGACAACATGATTGATCGCGGCCCGACATATTTTAACGATGATCAGCTCAGACGTCTGGCGCAGCTGCGAGGCTATAAAGGCGATCGCCTGCGCACCTGTAAATTCCAAAAAATTCTTGATCCCAGCGCCGGCCCCTTGATTGCCATCAAGCTCAATATTCTGGTGAGAAAAAGTTTGGGCGGCGTGAAAACCAATCTGCATTCGCAAGCTCTGCGCCCCGACAATTCGATCATGCCGGGACTTTATGCAGTGGGGGAATCGGCCGGATTCGGCGGCGGAAGTATTCACGGACTGCGCGCCCTTGAAGGAACATTTCTGGGTAATTGCATTTATAATTCAGAGGTCGCCGTGACTTCTATCCTCGCTGGACATTAGGGAGATGAACATGAAACATACAGGCGCCTATCTCGCACGTTTTGCGTTGGAACAATTGGGAGTGCGCTATACCTTTGGCATTCCCGGCGTTCACAACACGGAACTCTACGATGAGCTAAACAATAGTGAGAGCATCACGCCGGTGCTGGTGACGCACGAAATGGGTGCCGCCTTTATGGCCGAAGGAGTCAGTCGGACTTCTGATAGCGTGGGCGCGCTGGTCATCGTTCCTGCTGCCGGAACCACCCATGCCATGAGCGGAATTGGCGAGGCCTTCTTAGATGGGATTCCCATGCTCATCATCTCGGGCGGATTTCGTCGCGATAGCGGAAAATCTTTTCAACTCCATCAGCTCGAACAAGGCCCGATCGTGAGTGGAATCACCAAAGGATATTATCTCGTCGAATCCCACGCCGACATTATCCCAACTTTGTATCGTGCCTATGACGAGGCGATCGCCGGAACACCAGGGCCGGTTTTTGTGGAAATTCCCTCGAATCTTCTTCTCTTTGGCGGGACGGTCGATCTTCTTCCCAAATATCGAAAATCCTTTACCAATCCGAGCGTGGATGAAAGCAAGATTCTTTCCATTGCCCAAGCATTGATGAATGCCAAAAGGCCTGGCCTGTACGTTGGCTGGGGCGCGCGAAATGCTACTGATCTCCTGATTGAATTGGCCGAGACTCTGCAAATGCCCGTCTCAACCACCATGCAGGGAATTTCCGTTTTTCCACACGACCATCCCCTCCACTCTGGAATGGGGTTTGGAAAAAGTGCTGTGCCTGCGGCCAAAGAGGCGTTTCAAGATGTCGACTGCCTTCTCACGATCGGCGCCCGCTTTGGGGAACTCGCCACAGCATCCTATGGACTTCCCGTTCCAGAAAATCTTATTCACATCGATATCAATCCCGCGGTCTTCGACAAAAATTATAAGAGCACTATTTCCTTATGTGCTGACGCGCGCGACGCCTTGAAAGCTCTCCTAGAAAAGCTAAAAGAATTCGCGCCCAAAGGCGCGCTGCCTCGACCGGCCACTAATCTTCCAAAAATAATTCAGGAAAAAAAGGCCGAGTACTGTCGAGAATGGGAATTACATGATTCCAAAGCAAGGGTGAATCCCTATCTCTTCTTTCGCGCACTGAGATCCAAAATTGCGCGTGACGCTTTTATGCTGCTCGATGATGGCAATCACACTTTTCTCGCTGCTGAACTTTTACCTTCTTATGAATCTCGTCATCTCATTTCTCCCACAGACTTCAATGCCATGGGCTACTGTGTCCCTGCGGCCATTGGCGCCAAGTTGGCCAATCGAGAAAAACAGGTCATTGGTATTGTCGGAGATGGCGGCCTGCTGATGACCGGACTTGAACTGTTGACCGCTACCACGCTGGAACTCGGCGTAATCATTTTTGTTTTTCATGACGGCGAGCTGGGACAAATAAGTCAGTTCCAAAAAATTCCACTTAACCGAAAAACCTGCACCATTTTGGGCGATATCAAGATTGAAGGAATAGCGTTGGCCACCGGCGCTCATTTTATCGACCTGACCGTTAACAGCAAGATCGATGCAAAAATCGATGAGGCCTTACGGGTTTCAGCTACCGGCCGCCCGGTTTTAGTCGATGTCAATATTGATTACTCTCGCAAAACTTGCTTCACCAAAGGTGTGGTGTCAACCAACTTAAGTCGTTTCCCTTTAGGCGAAAAAGTCCGCTTTGTCGGCCGGGCCTTAAAACGTCACCTTCTGGAAAAAGGCGAATAATATGCAAAGATTTTTATTATGCTTTATTCTCTGTCTTTCTTCGGTTCTACACGCCCAACAAAAAAGAACTCCGGACTCCACTCCAAGTTCCAATGCCAACGCTGAGTTCAAGCAAAAATTGCAGCAGCAACTCAACAGTCGTTATAAAAAATATTTTTTCGGTAAAACATCCCACACTTTTGTGGTGGATAAAAAACAAAATCTCCTGATCACCGAGCGCTGTGGCGAAGCTCTTGAGACCTCCAAA
>JAHFAA010000316.1 GCA_023250775.1 Bdellovibrionales bacterium | reverse complement strand
TTTTTCTTCTCACATATTTTCAACCGTGCCTCATTCCGCACGGCCGTAGTGCTGATCATTCTTTTTAGCGCCAGCATTTATTTGATTATTGAAAACCGTCTTCACAGTTATTACGTTCACTACGACGCGAGGGCCTACTTGGTGAAAAGCCAAACTCTCACAGAAAAACTGGAAGTCTTTGACGCCGCTGCTGTGAACTTTTTCGTCCAAAATCCAAAATACGTCCTTTTCGGTGCAGGACCTGGATTAGTGTCTATTCCAAGCTCTGCTTATTTGCTGAAACGCGATCAAGCGGCATGGCCACAGGGACTCACCGCCCTTCCCCATATGGGCGCTATTTTACAATTTTCTAACGGCGGGCTGATCGGACTGGCCATCTGGCTGTACTTCCTCTTCGTGATTATGAGAGGAAGTTTAAAAAAACAAACCTTCGGAGAGATCCAACCCTATTCTCTGATCACCGTTCTGTGCCTCCTTCTCTACCTTCTTCAGATTCGATATCTTTTTTTGATCGGGCTTGGCATGGGACTCTCAAGTTTCATGAATAAGAACGAGAAATGACGCACTAAACAATATTCATAATGTGAAACCTGCGATAGCATGCGTGCACGATTTCAAAAGCAGGCCAATCTTGATTGCAAAAATTATCTACGACATGAATCCAAAAGTGAAAACCAGCATTGTGTTTATTCTTGATGCTGCGCTTTCCGTCTGTGCTTTTTACTCTTCACTGGCGCTTCGTTACAGTGACTTTCACATCAACGCTGTTCCAATCGCGATTTTTTTTCAATCTTGTCTTCTCTTAACACTCATCCAAGTATGTTGCTTTTGGTTCATGGGTTTCTACAAAGGCATTTGGCGTTTTGCCAGTACCCCCGACCTCTTTCGCTTGATCAAAGGCATTACTATCGCAGTCTCACTGTCTTTTGCCGGCATCTTTCTTCTCAATCGCATGGTGGGAATTCCACGCTCGACCTTTATCATCGATTGGCTGCTTCTTTTGACTTTTTTAGGAGGCATGCGTTTCACTTACCGAATTTGGCGAGATAATTTTTGGTATCAATACAATGAGGCCTTACAAAAAGTTATCATTGTCGGAGCAGGGGCTGGAGGTTCTCAGTTATTTAGAGAGTTACGTGAAAGCAGAAATCTTCAGATGAAAGTTGTCGCTTTTGTTGATGACGATCCCAGTAAGTATCATAAAATTCTCCACGGCGTTTCTATCATGGGAAAAATTGCCGACCTTCCGGCCATCATTCAGAAAACTGACGCCACAAAAATCTTTATTGCCATCCCCTCTGCCAACGGTGACCAAATTCAGAATATCGTCGAGAGTTGTAAAAATACTGAGCTAGAATTTAAAACCCTTCCTAGCATGAGTGAGATCATTAATGGAAAGAGTGAACTTTCCCAGCTTCGCAATATTGAAATTGAAGACCTTCTTGGCCGAAAAGAAGTCGTGCTCAATGATGATTCTGTGCAAGCCATGGTCGCCAACAAAGTCGTTTTAATTACCGGTGCAGGCGGCTCCATTGGCTCTGAGATTTGCAACCAGTTGGTGAAATATAAACCTGAGAGATTGATCCTTTTTGAGATGACTGAATTTTTTCTCTACGAACTCGAAAATAATCTTAGAAAAAAATATCCTACTCTCGACATTATCCCGATCATTGGAGATGTCCGAAACAAAGAAAAAGTTCACCGCGTCTTTGCAAAATATCTCCCCCAAGTTGTGCTCCATGCTGCCGCCTACAAACATGTTCCAATCATGGAAGACAATCCTGCCGAGGCGGTGAAAACGAATATTTTCGGAACTAAAGTTGTGGCCGAAGCGGCTGTCGCTCACGCGGTTGAACGCTTTGTCCTGATCTCGACTGATAAGGCCGTCAACCCCACCAACGTCATGGGAGCGACAAAACGTGTAGCTGAACTTGTTTGCCAGCTGGTGCAACAGAATCAAAAAACCAAATTCATGACTGTGCGTTTCGGGAATGTTCTAGGTAGTAGCGGAAGCGTGATTCCACTCTTTAAACAACAACTCAAAAGCGGTGGGCCGATTACCATTACCCATCCTGATATTATTCGCTATTTTATGTCTATTCCGGAGGCCTGTCGTCTCGTCCTTCAAGCGGCAGCACTCGGTCGTGGCGGAGAAATCTTTGTCCTCGATATGGGCGCGCCCGTGAAAATTGTCGATTTGGCCAAACAAATGATTCGCTTGGCCGGTCTTAAGCTTGGCACAGATATCGATATACAATATACGGGATTGCGCCCAGGCGAAAAATTATATGAAGAGCTTTTTGTTACCAATGAAAATACGACGACGACCGAACATCCCATGGTGAAAATGGCACGCCCTAATTCACCTAATATTGATATCACAACACTTCTCGCCAACCTCTTTAAGCAAATTGAAGGGGCGAGTGAGACAGACGTCAAGCTTGCCCTGAAAACGCTTGTGCCAGAATATTTTCCCCATGGCCTAAGCATAGATAAAGATTTTCAAAAAAATGAAAAGGATGAGGAACAGCTTCACTAATCTATGCGCAAGAGCACCATTCTCAAAATCTTAAAACTAATTGGAAAGCAGGGGCTTTTTTGGCTCTCACTCGGAATCCTCGCCTCCTTCCTGATTGGCTTTGTGGAATATGGGATCGCTGCCATCATGCAACTTTTGATGGCGACCATCGGTCTTTTTCCCGTGGTAAATCTTCCAACGATTCTCCAGCCACTCGCCACTCGCGATATTTCTTTTATCTGCATTCTGCTCGTGCTGATCGGGATTTTCAGATCAATCGGCCAATTTTTTTCACAACAGAGTTCGCATTATTTTAATACTATTGTTTATACGCGTCTCAGATTGCTGACTCTTTATGAAATGTTGATTGAGCGAAATCATAAATTTATTCCGGCCTCTGAAATTCAATTACGTTTTTCTGAAATTTTTCCAAAAGCTGGCAGCTTTGTTTCCAACGCCACCACCTTCATCGTCACCTTCACCCAAATTATTTTTATGCTGGGAGGGATGGTTTACCTCGCATGGAAGGAAACCTTGGTTGGAGTGATTGGCCTTCTCTTCATCGGATTATTAGTTAAAATCTTCCAACATAAAATTTATGACGTCGCTAAAAAAGTTATCTTTGAACAAAGTGAAATCAGTAAAGGCATTGAACGCACAACAAGGAACTGGTTGTTCATTCGGATTTCCAACACACAGAAACTTGAATATGTGAAAATCATTAATCAAATTTTACGCTACTTCAATCACTCTTCCCGTATGGGACTTTTCACCAAAATCGGCACGAATCTTCCCCAGATTCTCGGCACAACCCTTTTGGCCTTTATTATTTTTTGTGGCCAAAAATATTTCGGCACCAAGAACACCAATCTCCTGGCCTTTTTGTATCTCTTTATGCGCTTCGTCTCCTATATCAGTTCACTTGTGGATTCGCTTGGCAATGCGACATCTTTCTACCCCCAATTCAAAATCTCGCTTGATCTTTTTTCTACATTTAATGATGAACAAATTGCTGAGGCCTTTAAGCCAACTTCGAAAATGTATATTATTAATGAGTTACAAGACACATTTCAGTTGCCCATTGATGATGATCAGCAAATTATGGCAAATGGCGATATCCAAGCACCGATCGTTCAGCTCGATCACGTCGATTTTAGGTGGGAATCGGCCTTGGAAAACACCCTGACGGATCTTAACCTTGTCGTGGGTAAGAATGAGAGCTTGGGCATCACAGGGCCGAGTGGCTGTGGGAAAAGTACACTTTTAATGCTAATTTTAGGCATTATTAATCCAAGCAAAGGTCGAGTTCTCATTGATGGTCAGAATGCCAGCCAATATTTAAAAAGCTTGGGACACCGTATCGGCCATGTTGGTGCCGATGCTTTTTTAATTGAAGGAACGCTCAGGGACAATTTAACTTATGGCCTCAAAAATCAAAATGTCGGTGATGAGGTCATATGGAATGCGCTTGAAAAAGCACAACTGGCGCAAACCATCCGGCAAAAAAATTTCGGATTAGATTATCGCTTGAATGAAAATGGTGATGGATTAAGCTCAGGACAAAAACAAAGATTATCAATAGCCAGAGCATTGTTAAGAAAACCGACTCTGCTTATTTTAGATGAGGCTTCGGCAAACCTGGATAATAAGACGGAAGAGGAAATTGCCCTGACGCTGAAAGATATTAGTAAAGATTGCACAGTCATCATTGTTTCGCATCGTGAAGGTCTCTTAAAGTATGTTGATAAAAAAATAAAACTTGATCGTTTATTAGAGGAAAACAGGTGTAAGTCATGCTAAACGGAAAAAACATCTTAGTTACTGGTGGTACTGGTTCTTTTGGCCAAGAATTCATCAAAACCATTCTTTTGCGTTATCCAGACATAAAACGCATCGCCATCTTTTCAAGAGATGAGTTGAAACAGTTTGAGATGTCCGAGGATGATTTTTTAAAAAAATATGATCACAAACTCCGCTATTTCATCGGCGACGTGCGAGATGTTGATAGATTAAAAAGGGCCTTTGAAGGAATTCATTACGTCATCCATGCCGCTGCCTTGAAGCAGGTCCCCGCAGCCGAATACAATCCCTTTGAATGCATCAAAACCAATGTTCTAGGCGCTCAAAATGTCATCGAAGCAGCACTCGCCACTGGAGTCCAAAAAGTGGTTGCTCTCTCCACTGACAAAGCAGCCGCTCCAGTCAATCTCTATGGGGCCACCAAACTTTGTTCTGATAAATTATTCGCTGCCGCCAATAGTATGGCGGGTTTTAGAGATATTTTATTTTCAGTTGTACGCTACGGTAACGTTCTCGGTTCGCGAGGTTCTGTCGTTCCCTACTTTATGAAAAAACAGAAAGATGGTGTCTTACCCATCACTGACATGGAGATGACAAGATTCAGTATTACCTTGGAAGAAGGTATTGAGATGGTCACCTATGCTTTAACCCACGCGTGGGGTGGAGAAATCTTTATCCCCAAAATTCCCTCCTATAAAATTGATGTTCTGGCCCAAGCCGTCGCCCCTCATTGCA
>JAHFAA010000315.1 GCA_023250775.1 Bdellovibrionales bacterium | reverse complement strand
ACACCAAAAAACATCATCGTCTCTAAAATCAAGCGCCCATTTTCCAGAAAGTTTATGGTAGACGACTGCCGCATGAACATGCATGGCCCCCTTAGGTTTTCCTGTCGTGCCGCTGGTGAAATGCAATAATGCCAGATCATCTGCACGGGTTTTTTCAAACAAAACGGCCTCATCGGACAAATCCATCATTTTTTTAAAATCATAATAATTGGGGATTTTGTGAGCACTCCCGTCATCATCAAAAATGATCAGACTTTCAAGCGATGTAAGCTGACTTCGAATGGGGGCGATTTTCTTATGATAAAGTGACGCCAAGGTGAAAAGCGCTTTGCCATTTCCTTTTGACATTCGGGCAAGGATTGGCTCAGGCCCAAAAACGGAAAACAACGGCGAAAGGACAAGACCGGCCCCCATTGTTCCAAGGGCCACAACGTAGGATTCTGGTACGCGAGGTGAAAGAGAAAAAAGTACATCGCCCTTGTTATGACCAATTTTTTTTAAGGCATGAGCGAAGCGTCTCGTTTGCCTCTTAAGTTCCAGATAAGTAATTTCTTTTATATCATTGCTTTTCTCAGGCCATGATTTCCCAATGAAACGCAGGGCAACTTTATTTTCATTTTTACGCTGAAGTGGTCCATCAATCGCCTCCTGACAAATATTGAGAAAACCAGAGTTTGCCGATACAATTTTTTCTGTTTCCTTGGCCCATGAAAATTCCGCGCTTAAAGCGTCTTCTTTTAAATTCGCCGCTTCCTTTTCTTGTGGACTTTTTTCAAACATATTTTTCCCTGCCTCTTTTCACTCTAAAGCATTCCCCTTTATTGAAAATGATTTGCTCCACCTGCATGTCCATTTTAAATCAATCGGATGATCGATCTTTAAAGGATGAATGATAATTATCTTGCACCACACTGGTGCAACTGATTGAGTTTTGTTTATTCGTGCTCGAAAATTTGCTGATGTTGTCGTTCCAACAAGGAGATGAATGATGCTCGGAAAATTTTTAATGCCTTTCGTGGTCTTCGTGACCTTTGGTGTATTGAGTAGTGGTTATTCGAATGCCTTCGCCGCCAGTCCTGAGAAAGACAAAAAACATAGTGAACAAATGCACGCCAAATTTGAAAAAAGATTGCATGAAATACGAGCAGAAATCGAAAGATTTGAAATGAAAGTAAAAGGGAAAATGGCAAAGATGAGTAGCACAGAACATAAAAAATACAATGACGATGTAGAACAGTTTAAACATAGGGAAGCTCGTCTGAGCGAGGAATTAAGTACTTTAAAAGAAAAAAGTGGCGAGGAACTGAAAAAAATGAAATCGGAATTGAAGGCCGCTATGGATGACCTTGAACACAAGGTCAAGAAATCCACAAAAAGTATCAGCCGCTAATATGATTTTCAATAGCACACAACAGGCAATTTTGGATATTTTCCGGACAAGCAAGGCCAAAAGCACATCTATACAAAAACGTCAGGTCCAACGTCTTAGCGAGATTATCTCCTATGCACGCTTAAATTCACCTTTTTATAGTGAGCTGTACGCAAAACTCCCTAAAAAGAAAACTGATCTTTCAATTTTGCCATGGGTGACCAAGCAGCAAATCCGTAAGAATTTTGATGAGGTCTGTACTGATCATAGTATCAAGCGAAGGATCGTCGAAGAGTTTATTGCTAATCCACAAAATATTGGGAAACCTTTTTTAGAAAAATATTTTGTGTGCACAACCGCTGGAACCACAGGTCGGCCTGATATTTTCCTTTCTGATTCTTTCACCAGAGATGTTAGTACGGCCTTACCTCGCATCAGAGGTGGCCTTAATAATTGGTATGGAACATTTGGAATACTTCGCTTTCTTCTGTCAGGCGGGCGATATGCACTTTTAGACATTCCCGGCGGCCCCTATAGTGGCCTCGCCGCGATAGAATGGTACCGACGTGAACATCCTCAATCTGTGGAGAAAATTAAATTTATTTCAATTTTTGAAAATTTAAAAAGACAGGTTGCCGAACTCAACAAGTTTAAACCTGCAGGTTTGGGTGGTTACCCTTCATCTCTTCTTCTTTTAGCGAGAGAGAAGATGGCGGGACGCTTGAGTATTAAACCACTATTCATTATTTTTGTTGGTGAATGTGTAACTTCTGCCAATCGACATTTTATCGAAGAGGCGTTTGGTTGCCATTGTTTTGAAGAATATGGCTCAACTGAAAATAATGTTATGGCAGTAGAATGCAAAAAGGGCTGGCTGCATTACAGCTCCGACTGGTTTGTCATTGAACCAGTTGCAAGAGATTACTCTCCGATCAAAGCTGGCGAAATATCTGCCACCATCCTTGTTACAAACTTAATGAATAAACTTATGCCCCTGATCCGCTACGATCAAGGTGATAGCGTGTTGTTCAGACCGGGGCCTTGCACTTGTGGGAGTGCGTTTCCGGCACTACGTATCATTGGTCGGCAAGCAGAGCAGCTGAAGCTTCTCAATAAAGATGGCAAACCAGTGCTTGTTGCCGCGAACCATTTGATTTCCCTTATCGAAGAAATTCATGGTGTTCTTCGTATTCAAATTGTGGAAAAGGACCAAACGACTCTCGCCATAAGAATCCTCACCTTGCCCGAGGTCGAAATCAAAAATTCCTGGGGCCGACTTTGCGAAAGAATTTTTCATTATTTTGAAATGCTGGGACTTGGTGAAATCAAACTCATCTTATTAGAGGAAGCTCCAAAACAGAATCTTCGAAGTGGCAAATACAGTTTGGTCATTAAAGAGGAAGAAAACCTCGCGGCCGAAGCTGCATCTAATACATCAACAATGCATTGACTAGAAATCGCACATTCCCACGAGAGCATAATTCCGGTCATCGTTGGTGCCGAAAAATGCGGGGAGAATACTCCAGTTCGACCATGTCGTGATTTTGTTACTCGCCGGATTCTCATCATCCTTTTTAGGTTTTCCATATTGAGTCGCTACTTTTCCAAAAACGTAGCCCATGGCAATACCTAAAGGATAATCACTGGCCCAATGAACTGAATTGTTGATCATTTGAAAACCTAAAAGTGTAAGCCAGGTAACCCCGAGTGGGCGAACCCAGGCATGATATTCAGGATAATTTGTATCAATAATTGTGAAGGTCATAGTTGCGGTCATGAGGTGACCTGTTGGCATAGCATCGTACTTCGAGATATTGCCGTTGTATTCATTAAAGCTTGGAAATGGTCGCCAGGCGCCACGAGGTTTGGTCTTGCGAATAGGGCTTTCACGACCAAAACTTCTCTTCGCAACTTGATTGGCAATCGTTGAAGATATCATTCCATTAAAGATCTGACTTCCAGTTTGAAGTGCACGGTTATCATTGCTTATAGAACCTGCCGCGATAAAAGAAAAACCGATCAAAGTGTGGGTCCAACCGTCTCCCAAAAAATACATTGTGGAGCCAACATCATGCGGCCCTCGAAAAACGCTAATCGACCCGATATGGGCGTACTCCGTAGTATGGTCATCATTTCCGAGCCCGACTTGTCTTCCCCAGCGTTGAAATTCTGCCAGAATTTTTTCATCATAAATATAAAGTAAGACCGTCGATGAAACGACACCACCCCATACGATAAGAGTTTCAGGCTCAGTATTAAAAGACATGTGCCAAGCATCGACCATGCTATGAGGGACATTGGTAATGAACTCAAATGTTTTTGGTTTCGTATATTCAATTTTTGTTTCGGCCATTGATGATTGAGAGAATAAAACGGTCAACATGAAGAACAAGGAAACAAATAAGCGCATTTTAGACAACCTTAAAAATGAAAGATTCACTATAAGTGAAAAAAATGTATGTGAAAAGGTTCCCCGCGCTTAAATATGCCCTTCGCTAAATTGATCGACTCCGGAATAATTGGTCGCTGTTATTCACGCGCTTGAACTCAGGCAGCCCAAATTCATTACGTCTTAAATCCAGTTCCTTGGCGACCCAAATTTTTGTCACGAAGTCACAAGTTTCTTGGGGGATAAATCTTTTTTCACAAAGAATGCGCAGATCTCTTGTCTCTCCTTTTCTAATGGCACCCAACACTTTGGACTCTCCTGCATTATAGGCGGCTGAGGCCAAGGCCCAGCTGTGAAAGATATCGTATAAATCCAAAAGATACTTGCCGGCGGCACGGGTACTTTTTGAAACATCTACTCTTTCATCAATTTCCGAATCAACCCTCAAGCCATATTTAATTCCTGTGTCTGCCATAAATTGCCACGGTCCTCGCGCACGAGCTTTGGAGATCGCCATACGTTTGTATCCACTTTCAATCAGTCCCAGATAGTACAGCTCTAATGGAATACCATACGAGGTGAAAATAGATTCAATGTGAATTCTAAAATCTTCGCCATTGGCAAGATGCTGTAAAAATGTCTTTCGCGCATTTTTTGAATAAAAGTTGAACCAAAAACGTGCTCGATCCTCTTGAAGATCGTTTTGATCGAGAAACTTCCCGCGAAAAGATCCCGATGTAAACGGGATTGCAAACAATGCAAAAAAAACAAGAACGATCGTTTTTATTTTCCTTATCATAATTAAAACAGCATAAAAGAAAAAAAATCTTTAAGAAAGGGCCTCGAAAACGCTCCTATCAGGCGATGATTTTAGCCATCTAAAACAAGAGCCAAACTATCTACAACGTTTTTGCATCGATCACAAAACGATATTTCACTTGTCCCTTGATCGTTTTTTCATAGGCCTCGTTGATTTTTGAGACAGGAATAAGCTCAATGTCGGCCAAAACTTTTTTACGCGCACAAAAGTCGAGCATTTCCTGTGTTTCTTTAATTCCGCCAATCAGAGAACCAGCCAAATGCTTGCGACCAAAGATAAGCGCCATCGCTGCCACCTGGTTTGGTTCTGGGGCGGCACCGACCAGAACATGAATTCCACCGATCTTTAAGGTACTCATGTAGGGAGAAAAATCGTGTTTGGCCGAAACGGTATCAATGATCAAGTCCAGCTTCCCGGCCAACTCTGCAAAATTTCCTGGATTGGTGGTAAGAACGAATTTCTTGCCCCCAAGTTTTTTAGCATCGAATTCTTTTCCAG
>JAHFAA010000314.1 GCA_023250775.1 Bdellovibrionales bacterium | reverse complement strand
TGGTCTCGGATTTGGCCTCGCTTCTGGTGCTTGGGAAATCCTATGAGGCGTTGATGGAAACTCATCCATACCATGGCCCTTACGAAGTTCTGCCCAACTTGGCGATGGAAATGCCTGCTGTTTCAGCTGATGGTCTGGTGTATATTTTTAAAATTCGTCCTGATATTTTTTTTCATCCCTGTGCCTGCTTTGGCGACAAAAAAACTCGCCAGGTGGTCGCCGCCGATTTTGAAACAACCTTCAAACGCCTAGCCGATCCCCATTTGCAATCGCCCCACTTCGCTTATTGGGCCAAACAAATTGCCGGTATGTCCGAGTGGTATGAGGCCAGCAAGGCCCTGCCGCAAACAGATTATTCGCGCCCTATCTCCGGTGTGACGGCCATGGACGCGAGCACTCTTAAAATAACTTTAAAAATGCGCAACTATTATTTTTTGAATGATCTGACTGTGCCCGCCACCGCGCCACTGCCTCACGAGGCCTTGGAATTTTATCACAACAATTTGGCCCAGGTGATGGTTGGCACTGGCCCTTTTATTTTAACCAAGGTCGCGGATAAAAATCGCTTCGAGTTCGAACGCAATCCGCAATTCCGGGAAAAGTTTTTTCCCGACGGCTCGAAACGGCGTGTTCCTTTTCTGGAAAAAATTGTCGTGCATGTTATGAATGAGGCGCAAACTTCATGGCTCAATTTTCTCAAAGGCAATGTCGACTATCTGGAAATTCCCAAAGATAACTTTGATTCATCCATCACCTCCCAGGCCACGATCTCGCCCGAGCTTGAAAAAAAAGGTATTAAGCTTGGAAGTACTGACTCAAGCACGAATCTTTATTATTTTGGCATTAACAACCGCAATCCCATTTTGAAAAATCGCCTTCTTCGTCGGGCGATGCTTATGGCCTTTGATCATGAGAAATTCAATCGCCTCTTTTTTAACGGAACCGCTCAAATTGCCCAGACTGTTTTGCCTCCCAATATTCCCGGCAATACTCCGCCTTTGAAAAATCCTTTTCTGGGTGCTCGGATTGATGAAGCAAAAAAACTCATGGTCAGTGCCGGTTATCCCGAGGGAAAGGGATTGCCCCAACTCACCCTTACCGTGCGTGATACAACGTTGGCGCGTCAGGTGGGAGAATTTTTTCAGCAAGAGATGGCCAAGATCGGCCTGCAGATTAAAGTTGATATGGTTCCTTTCGCCACCTTGCTTGAGCGTGCCCAGAAAGGAAAAACAGAAATTTTTTATCTCGCTTGGTTTGTCGGCGTTCCGACGGGATTGCAATTTTTTGATCTTTTGTATGGCCCTAACTGGCCCAGCTCATTTAATCGCGTGGCCTTTCAAAATGATCAGTTTGATCAGCTCTATCAAAAGGCGCTTAATGCGCCCACGCTGGAACAACAAAATAGTTTTTTTCAAAAAATGAATCAGATCGCCGTCGATGAAGTTCCCTTGATCCCCATTATTCACGCGCGCAATTTTTTCGTCTATCACGGCTGGATTAAAAATTTTGTGCCCTCAGAAACGGCACTTGGGCTGGAACAATATTTTGATATCGATTTAGAGCTTAGGGCGAAACTAAAATGAGTAAACTTTGGCGTCGCCGTGGTCAATGACTGACAGCTCGGCAAATTTACTCAAAAAAGTAGCGAAGGCCTTGATCACCTCGTAAGAGGCCATACTGACGTCAAACTCAAGACCGTAGTTGAGATAGGCCTGTCCGTCTGTATCGATAAATTCGCGACAGTAGCGCAAATTCCCCACCGCAGGCACAAAAGATTGCTTGGTAAAATAGAAGCGTAAAACCAACTCCTGACCAATTTCAAAAACCGTTTCACGCTTAGTCCAGGGAACACGGATCATGCAACCTTCTGGGGAAATATCCACAAGTTTAACCGGATAGATCACACCATTTTTGTCCAGAACTGTGTAGGCCCCGAGGAAATTATCAAAGATAACGCGTTCAAAGTTGCGTCGTTTTTGCTCGATCACCTCTTTTCGCTTATCTGCAAAGTTGATTAATTTACTTTCCACAGTGCCTCCCTAAGATCACAAGTTCTTCCGTGAACTCTTCTCGGATTATTGTGGCGTATGCTCAAAAAAAAGAAATGACTCTTTAAAAAGGGATAAATTTTCCGATGAGTGGCAATAGATATAAGTCCTGCACATCGGAGGTTTCTGTGACTCTCGCCCGTCGATTACTTTATGTTGTAATTTTTTCATGTGTTTGCCTTCTCCCCCTGGTAACCTTCAGTCGACCTGAACACAGTGATACGATCAGTTTATTGTCACCTATTTATGAGCAATTTCCTCAGATAGTCGGCCAAGGCCATCAATCATGGACCGTGACTGAACATAAGTATCTCCGCAATGTCTGGAGTGCTTTTATGCACGAGCAACACAAAACCTGGGCCCTCAGCAATGATGAATGGCATTCCATTCGTGGCAAGGCCTGGAGTACGAATCACACCAGCTACGAGCTTTCGATTAATGGACAAATCTTTCGCCCGGATCATGAAGTGATCAATGCCGATCTTCTGGCGCGCATAGAAAAATCCATCGACTCCAGTCTTGATTATGGCCCTTCACTGATCGATGTTTTTGTTTCCAATGCTCATGCATCACGATTGTCAGAGCAGCTTGCCTATAAAGTTTTGTTTACCATCGCCGCTTTGAAAAGTTGTGGAGATAAATGTTTGTCCAATACCACCGCCGCGGTCACAAACAAATAATCGGTTTCTACCATTTTTTTTTCCAGTCTGGTGTTGAGGAAACTTCCGCCATAATGCGTTTGTAGGAAAGAAGTCGGGAGAGGAGCAGCTGCGCCTCGCGAGTTTTTGCCTGGAAGAGAGGAAGAAAGGCACAGCCGGGAATTTTTTCTTCGTGAGTGCAGTTGGAAAATTTACAGCGAGAGGCATATGCAAAGAGGTCGGGGAAATACTGGATGAGATCTTCTGGGATGACGTCCTCCACAGAAATAGAGCGCATTCCAGGCGAGTCAATTAATTCAAAATCACCAATGCTGACGATTTCAGACCATGTGGTGGTATGGGAGCCTTTTCCCACTTTGCTAATCTTGAGCGACGGCAAATCCACCGCGCCGTCGGAAAGTAAACTGATGAGCCGGCTCTTGCCGACACCTGATTGTCCTACCAAAATCGCGGTCTTTCCCCGGAGTAATTGTTTCAGCTCTTTTACTCCGCTGAAAAGAAAGCGCGGTTTGTAATTAAAATCCAGCGCCGAAACTTCAAAAAATTTGGCATTGATATTGATGAGTCGATCGGCTTCGTAGTTGATATCAAATTTGCCTTCTTCAACCTGTTCCTCGTCGGTGACAGGATGGGGAATGTAAGAATCCATTTTATTAAATACCACCACGGCATCTAAATTCCACTGGGCTGCACGAATCAGCAAGCGGTCGAGAACGCCGCGTTTGTAGGGTGGAAGAGAGGCCGAGGTGACGGCGAGAAGCAAATCGCAGTTGGCGGCGGTGACGCGTTTTCTTTGCTCGCGAACCTGTAAACGAAAAATTTCATTGCGCCGTGGATGGCAAGAAACGATCTTATATTCATTCATGGCAGGGTCAAATTCCACCTCGACATAATCGCCCACAACGAGAGAAGTATCACCCTTGAGTAAATTGCCGAGGGCCGTGGCGGACACGACTGTCTTGTCCGTTTCCAAGCGACAAACAAAAACTCTCTTGTCGGAGCGGATAACACGAGCGCGAATGGTCATGATATTTCCTTATCAGTCTCACCATTCAGGGACATGAATCCGATTGGAAAAAATTGATTTTTTGGGTCGAAACATTTTTTCAAATGCTGAAACATTTCAAAATGCACATTTTGGTAAAATGATCGCATATATTTTTGCTTAATCAGGCCCACGCCATGCTCGGCAAAAGGCGAGCCTTGCCATGCCGCCACTCTGGGATAAAGAAGTCTCAGCATACTTTCGGCGAGTGTAATCTGCTCCTGATTCGGTAAAAAATTAAAGTGCAAATGGGCGTCGCCAAAATGTCCAAAAAGATTGTAGCGCAGGCCAATTTTACTGCATTCGCGATAGTAGTCTAAGAGAGTTGAAAATTTTTGCGCTGACACCTGCACATCGGTGCCCATTTTAATCACTCCCATGCGGGAATTCATTTCAAACGTGGCACGAGGAACCTGCATACGCAAGGCGCGGCACTTGGGTCGCGAAATTTCAAAAATATTTTGCTCACCAATCGCGGCAATGACCGGGGCAAAATCCTGCATGAATTGTTCGAGCTGATCACTTTCAATTTCCAAAAAGATCAGATCCTGGCCGGCCTTGCCCGGTCGCTCTTTGTCCGGCAAAACACTCAGCGACTGATCGTCTAAAAGTTCGCAGGCAAAAATAGTCTCGCGCCGACTTTGCACAAAATCAAAAACTTTTAAATGGAGCGAGTAATCGATTTCCCATTTTGGCAGGAGCAAAAAGAGAAAGGTTGTTTCTGTCGATTGACGAGTGAGAAAAGTCGCCCTGGTTATGACGCCCAATTGTCCTTCAGTCCCGGTCATCAAATCAGTCTCGCGATCAAAGCGGTCTTAAAATGTTTATAAATGTGATAGGACTGTTGATAACGTTCGAAAATACTTTTGGCCTTGGGGTCTTGAAATTCCGGCAGCGCTTTTAGCGCGCGATCATTATGCAAAAGATGTTCACATCCTTTGCCATCAAGGTAGTGAATCTCACCCACCTGATCGCGTAACGAGCCAAAACCAAAACAACGTTCGCCGGTGGCGGAAGTGCAAATGCCAGCAAGCATGCAGGCCAGCTCTTCTGTGGGGGAGGTGAGAATTTCCCGCCCTTGTGATTGGGCAAAAGCACTGGCCTCCTGCCAAGTCACCGGGCCGGTGATGTCTAAAATGCCATCGGTTAATTCAAGATGTTTTGGGAGCGCGCTCAAGTCGACGAGATCCAATTCACCATCACGCTTACTTAAATATTGTTTGAGTTGATCATAGGGAATGACGGTTGAGGTTTTTGATCCCGAATAAAAACTCGGTCGGCCACTCTTCAGGTGGTCAATTAACTGCTCTAAAGTATGAGGACAATAATCTT
>JAHFAA010000313.1 GCA_023250775.1 Bdellovibrionales bacterium | reverse complement strand
CCTCTCTTGAAAGTTCCACAAGATTGACCGGTGTCAGTCCGAGTGCTGCAAATTTTTCTGGCGAAACATTAATGGCAAAATAATCCGCGGGAAAAAGCGAGCAGGCGGCGATCATGGCAATAACACTGACGATGGATTCAACAATCATGGCACCATAGCCGATGGCCACCATGTCTGTTTCTTTCTTAATCATCTTAGGCGTCGTGCCGGAACCGATCAGTGCATGAAAGCCCGAAATGGCGCCACACGCGATGGTAATAAATAAAAAAGGAAAAAGTTTGCCCGGAATGATAGGCCCGCCACCATGGATAAAGCTGGTATAGGCCGGCATTTTGAGGTCGGGGTGGACAATAAAAACCCCCACGGCAAGCGCGGTGATGGTGCCAATTTTGAGATAGGAACTGAGATAATCCCTGGGACAAAGAAGCATCCACACCGGAAGAATGGAGGCGACAAGGCCATAGCCTGTGATGGCGATAATAATCCCTTCCCTAGAAAGGTTAAAATATTGGTGAAAGGGTGACTGAGGAATCGTTCCGCCAATGATGACCGAGGCAAGAACTCCGATGACACCAAGAGCGCTGGCCTCGACAATTTTTCCGGGACGAAGTTTGTACATCCAAAGCCCGACAAAAAGGGCAATGGGAATGGTCATGCCAATGGTGAAGGTGCCCCAGGAACTTTCTCGAAGGGCATTCACCACCCCGAGGCCAAGCCCTGCAAGAGCGATGATAATGATAATGAGAATGGCAATGGAGGCAATGATCCCGGCAAAAGGACTGACCTCATGACGAGCTATTTCCGCCAGGGATTTTCCATCTCTTCTCACCGACGCGGCAAGAATAAGAAAATCATGAACACCGCCAGCGATGACGGCGCCGAAAATCATCCAGAAAAATCCCGGCGCATACCCGTATTGGGCCGCAAGCACAGGGCCGATCAAAGGACCGGCTCCCGAGATGGCGGCAAAATGATGCCCAAAGAGAACCCATTTATTTGTGGGATGATAATTTTGACCATCCTTAAGCATGGTCGATGGCAGGACTCGCGAATTATCGAGCGCCACAACCTTGGCGGCCAAAAAAGCGCTGTAATATCTGTAAGCAAGGGCGGCAAGAAGTAGCGCGCCCACGAGAATAGGTACTGAATTCATTAACTTCTCTCTCCCTTACTTCGCATCTGCAGCTCTATTAAAGCATATTGCTTTTTGTAAATCTTGTTTTAGGATAGATTCACATTTGTCTAATCTAGGAGTCAATAATGTATCGTCACACTCAAGCATTAATTCTCATTTACTCTCTTCTGTTGGCGATCTCCGGATGTGGCAAAGATACGGCAACGGGTTCAGGCGGCGGGGTCTCACGACTCGCCAACCAGATTTCCGATATCAGTGGCCATCTGGTCCCCCAATCTCTCAGTTTCACCCAGACCTTGGCCGCAACCGGGGCCGGTGAAGTCTATGGCGCTCTCAACTCAGATCCCTGCAATGGAGGCGATCTCTTTGCCTGCCAGCCAGTGCTAGTAAGAATTTACATCTCGTTAAATAAAATGTTCTCTGATCAGGCCACAGCAATCTTAACAGACGTGAGTAGCAAATTGGGCGTTCTTGCCGATGGCGCGACAGGAAGTGTTACCGAAACCGATGCCATTATTTATTACTCCAAGGTCAATGACGGAAATTTTTCTATCCTGGCAAAAACCAATCCCGGAGGCGCTCCCTTCTTCTACGCTTCACTAGCGGGTTCGGTTTTTACCGTGAAAATCGATATCGCAAACATGCCTGGAGGTACGGGCGGGGGCGGACCGACCCAGGGAGTTTTTGAAATTACCGGAACGTATACAGACACAGACAGCTGGAATGTTATCACTCATATGGCGGGCATGGATTGCCAGGCCGATGACGTCGGAGCGCCGGGAAGCCTGCGCGTTCAAGTGACGAAGGCCAACGGGGTCTGGAAAGGCAAAACCATGATGTACAATCCTCAGTTTGGTGCCAGCGGGGGGACAAATTGTGCCACCCCTGTCACCGACTCAACCGCCATGACCCTCTACACTGACTTTGTCGCCGATGACTTGGCCGCCAAAGCAAGTGTTTATGCGATGAAACGCAATCATGGGACGGTGGCGGATATCAACAGTTTTGCTCTCAAAGATTTGGGCAATATATATTCTTTGCCTCCCGGCACCAATCTTTCTGCTTATAGCAATCCTTTTTGCAATCCATCCTCTTCCAACACTGCAATCTGGGGCAATTCTTGTGGGGCCATCTCGGCTGCCGTTGCGGCAGCAGATTTTAGTCCTTCTACAGATTGGGTTGCTCCCTCCAGCTTTTACCCGATAGCACTGACGCTTCCGAGTAGCTTGTAGAGGAAAAGACTAGTCCTGGTCGAGCAAGGACTTCAACTTCTTTAATTTCTTTTTCTCTTCATGCTTCAGCTTGGGATATTTAAGATGCATCTTCTTGAATCTATCCACCATGATTTGAGAAATGCATAATCGCGCATTCTCCTTGTCATCACCCGGAACAATATACCAAGGGACGCTTTTGGAGGCGGTGTTTCTGATGCATTCCTCGTAGGCCGTTTGATACTCTTTCCAGAAAGTGCGTTCATGCACATCACCTTCTGAAATTTTCCATTGCTTTTTAGGATCTCGAAAGCGATCAAGCAGACGGTGTTTTTGCTCCTGCTTTGAAATATGAATAAAGATTTTTACAATTTCAAATCCTTGGCGGTCGAGATATTTCTCATGATTGACAATATCCTGATAGCGAAATTTCCAGAAGGTCCCGTTGATTTTTTTGTCCACTGGAAGTTTCTCTTTTTGCAGAAGTTCCGGATGGACACGCGTGATCAGTACTTCTTCATAGTAGGAACGATTAAAGATGCCGATTTGTCCACGCGCCGGAAGAACTTGATTGCTCTTCCATAAAAAATCATGATCGAGCTCATTGGAGGTGGGGGGCTTGAAGCTTATGACTGAACAGCCTTGAGGATTCACTCCAGACATAACATGCTTGATAGCGCCGTCTTTTCCTGAGGTGTCCATTCCTTGAAAAATAACAAGCATTGAACGCTCATGGTTTGCATAGAGTAGCGTCTGAAATTCTTCAAGCAGTGTATGATTGAAGTTGAGAAGCTCTTTGTATTCCTGCTCGCTGTGATACATGGCCTTTACTTTGGCAGGGATCTCGCGCAGCTTTAATTTTTTTGGGAATTTGATTTCAAAATAGCTTTTCATTTTTTTACGACTCACTTTCTATAATTGTGTCCAATTGCTTTAAGGTAAATTGCAAGGCCGGTTTTATGGCGCGTTTCGCCTTTCGGTTTTGCATGAATAGATTCAATTGTACTTTGAAATTTTTTCCCAGATAGTCTTGCAGCACCGTAAGATCATGGCCTCGGCCCAGAAATCCTTGCAGCTTGCGAAGAGGTTGCGTCGGAGTTTTGAAGGCCTCCAAAATATAGCGGTTTTTTTTCGCCAAAATTCGCAGAGTGTGAAGTTCTTGGTCACTCAGATTATTTTTGCTCATCCAAGGACTGAGATTAGAGCGCAGTCGAATAATTCCCGGTGTGAGATCAAGCTCAGGATATTTCTGCACTTTTCTGACTGCACTTTCGAGTTGCTCTAAGATTTTTTTAATATTTTTGGGATTGATGGGAACCAAGAGCTTTCTTCTTGCCGTTTTTCGCTCTGCTTTGATCTTCCCCACCTTCAAATGATATTGACCGGCGTCCTGAATTGCGACATCAAGCTCTCGACACTCACCAAGGGCCTGCCCTAGCTTGCGCAGAGATACACGCAATTTTTTAAATGTATGATGGCGAGAGCTGTGCTCAACTAACCAAAGGGCGGCCCGAATTCTACGAATTGTTACGCGAAGCTCATGAACATTTTTTATACTTGTATCGCGATAGACCCTTCGCGCTTGATAGTCGAACATCTGAGCTTGTCGCTTAAGATAATCCACAATGGCATTTTTTTTTAACACCCTACCCTTTTAAAATAGTTCCAAAAACGCAACAAGATGCTTTGAGCATCTTTTTAAATGATTATTTCATTCTCCCTTGAAGATGATCTATAATAGAAATTAAAGCGGAGAAAAGTGTGTTCAAATTGCTGTTTTATTTACTCCTATTGCTCTCTCTCCTCACTTCGGTCGCCTGCACCAAATATTCCCCTGTGGTGATGGAAAATAATCGGACATTCATTCAACCCATCGCCTGGGGCATTGAGTCAGTTGAGAAAATTGATTGGAAAGTCGGGCCGATGTTTCAGGATAATGTCTCAAAGGGAGTTTTTTTCGAAGTTAAATTACCCATAATTGAAAATGACAAATTAGCTGAGTTGATGCACAAAAAAGATGTTGATGGATGGCTTCTGAAGATTCTCAGGCATTCTACTAATACTGCGGAAACGATCGGGCATCTTTATATTCATTTTCCCGACAACAATGAGGACGCTCGAGGGAGAAGGGGCGGTGGCCGGAACCAAATCGAGCTTGCCACCTTTCAGATCAACTATTTTGCGTCTGCTTTTTCCCAGAATTTTTTAAACGTCAAATGTCCCGCCTTTGGTCATCGAAAATATATAAAATCGATGGATCTTGACGACGACAGCAATAATAGCATGAAGCTGCTTAATATTTCCGCCATTGAAGAAGAAACAATTCCGGTCAATGTCGAGCCATTCTCCTTTCTAACGACGGTGTTTAATGGAGGCATGACCCTGCTGGGTACCTATGAGGTCCAGATTGCTTTATTTAATTCCAAAAGCAAGCTTCGCAAGAGTAACTTTATTGCCGCCCCAAAAATGCTGCAAGTTTCTCTCGAGGAAGAACGTTTTATTCCTGGCTGTGTCATCGGGAATGATACCCCCTCAATGAGGCAGGAAGAAACGCCACCCAAAAAAGCATTTAAATTCGGTAAGCAGAATCAGGAAGACTGATTCTGCTTATTTTAAGAGTTCTTGAACAAGCTGAGTAAACTTGCTCGCTTCCTCAGCACAAGCGGCGCATGATTCCTTCACTGGAGTGGGCGTATTCATATTCGTGTAGATAGTCTTGATCGTTTTTTCCAACTCTACCTTCACGCCTAG
>JAHFAA010000312.1 GCA_023250775.1 Bdellovibrionales bacterium | reverse complement strand
AATTCACGCTTTTTGCAGTACTCTGTTTTTAGTCCTTATTTCAACTAACTGTACGAGAGAAAACAACTCAGGTCAGCTTTCCAAAGACACGATAGAAAAGCTCAAGACTAGTGTTGTTGAAATTGTTGTTCCTAAAAATGAAAAAGAATCGATCACATATGAAAAAGCGCTCCCATGGGAGACGCTCACGTTTCAAGAAAGAACTGATAAATTCCACTCCATCGGTACCGCCTTTTTTGTCTCAGATAAAGAGCTGGTGACTGCGGCACACGTACTAGCGATACCTTATTTTTCCTTTTTTAAAAATTTCTATATTCGCAATAGCGCAGGTGAAACCTTTAAGATAAAAAATATTCTAAAATTTTCCATGCACAAGGATATTGCATCGTTTACTCTGGAAAATTATCCCAAAAAAATTGCATTTCTAAATCTCAATTTGTCTTGTGATATCGGTGATGCAGTTTTTACGGTTGGAAACACCCATGGAGAAGGTCTGTCATTTAGAAATGGACAAGTAGCTTCATTCACTCCAGAAATGATTAATGGCGAGTGGAAAGACATCCGCTATAGTTCTGCAGCGTCCCCCGGAAACAGTGGCGGTCCATTGGTTAATTCTGATGGGGATGTTCTTGGCGTGATTATCAAAAAGACCAGCGGCGAAAATTATAACTTCGCCACTCCGATTGAACTCTACACCAAAATGAGCACTGATAAGGCCAATTTTTTACACAGGAATGCCACGATCGCCTTGTTTCACAAGGAAAATTCGATTTCAAAAGATTTGAAATTTGAACACTCCCTTCCTTCCAGCATTGATACGCTTAGGGAAGATTCCAAAACGGCGTTTAATCAAGGAATGGATGCATTGCTAGATGAGGCAATTGAAAAATATAAGGAGAATTACTATCCAAACGGAAAAACATTTAAAACCTATCTAAGGGAACAGATATACATAAAAGGCCTTGGCAGTCTTCAGACGGACGCCAAATTTAAGGAATGGACTGTTAATAATACCGCAACAAAAGATATTAAAATTAGCGAAAACCAAAAAGGGACATTTGGCACTAATGTCAGCGGTGGAATATTCATGATTATTGAGAAAGACCCAGATGTTCCATTAAAAGAGTTCATTGAAAATCAAAAGTTATTCATGGATACTACGCTTAAATCCCTCCCTTTGAGTCGAAATTTTGGCAATCAAAATATAAAGATTACCAGCTTAGGTGCCCCTCAAGAAACGAAAAAATGGACTGATCAATTAGGACGTCCTTGGATTTCATCTCTATGGGACTTGCCATGGGGAGATGCTTTTGTGCACACGACATGCATGCCGTATCCTAAGGGTGCAATCTGTAACATGATGACAGGACAAGCATCATCCTTGAAACTTGGCTTCGAAAAGATGCTTCGATCAAATTATGCGGAAGTTACTGTCGGTTATGATGGGGAAATCAAAGATTGGAAGGACTATTTCGAACTTCCCAAAGAGTTTCTCCCTCCTGTTTTTAGAAATATAAATTTTCGTAATACCAAATCCAATTTTTATCTTGGCCTGGATGAATACAGCATAAAATACAATTCCAAAGAAATAAACGAGGAGTCCAAATTGCATTTTCATTTTGGCTATGACCCTCATTACAATGTACTTAAGGAAAAACTCCTTCTGGTTGAACTCTTCCCGCTTAAAGGCGATGATAAAAGCCATTTTAGAGTGCAAGACCTCTATTCTTCCACGAAGGATAATTCTGACAAACACCAACAATCATGGAATGAAGCGACATCACAGGTGGGCACCTATGCTGACAAATTTTATCAAGCTGATGGAGTGTGGACCTTACGAAAAGTCGCAAAAAGCTCTGACAGATCGATTTCTTCAAATGATGGCGGCCAAGACATAAAAACCAAAGTTATTATTGGTTGCAATTTTGATACATCTGTCGATTTAAAGGAAGCACACAAAAGATGTGAGCAATTCAAAAAAAGTGTCGAAGTGCATTAACATTAAGAGAGTGTAATCTTCCCACATAAAATCCCGAGATTTTTAGCTGCGCTAGTCTGCGACCCCCGTTCATCAATAATTCCGTTAAGATTAGACCGTATAATAGAAGTTATAGGGGAGAAAATGTGTGCTCAATCCGTCCTTACCTTCAAATTTCGACGTTGTGATTAGCGTCGCCTCCATCAAAACACTGACGTGATAAAGTTAGAGGCGTCACTGAATGTCTGCGCGTTTTGAAAAAGCGCGGTTTTTTGCTGATCGCTGAAGTGAATCGTTCCTGCTTAGTTGAGGCCACTCGAAATTTTGTGGCCCATATGTATCCGTCCCATACCATTTCATGATTTTTCTAAGATCTGCTACTGACTTTGGCCGTATTTGCCGCCCACTCGTTGAAGTTATTACATTATTGGTGAAGCTCACCCTTTACACCATGCCCATGCCTTGATAAGTGTGCCCCAAACTATTTATGCGACGTTTAGGAGATATTTATGAAAACAATCATTGCTACATTGTGCTGTCTTTTCTCATTATCTGTTTTGGCAAGTGAAGGTCAGAGTGAATGCCAAAAGACCTGTGAAACCGCTAAAACCAACGCCCTGATGGGATGCTACTATATGCAACAGAGTTGCATTCGTCGCTTTCATCGCGAAACTGACTTCGAATACTGCATGCAAGAAAACCTAAAATGTATCGATCGCGCTGACAAAGCAAAAGAAGTCTGCGAGGTGAGCTGTGCTGAAAAAGGCTGCGAAACCACCTGCGACTCAACCGGTGTGTACGGAATGTCACAAATGGGCGGCCTCTTCCACGACCGTTGCTACGAAATCATCGACTGCGCCATTCGTACTTGGGATGAAAATGTCGGCCAGTGCGTGGTTACTCGTCACGATGAACGTCGCATGACTATCAACTGCCACGACATTCCTCCCATGTAATTGGGAGAAAAAGAGCATGCCTTAAGTTTGATGCACGCTCAGAGATGAAGAGACCTTCAGTATCGACGCCGTCCATCAATGTTAAATCGTCAGGAATAATGATAAGTAATTTTTTTGCTTTTTTGTCACCACTTTTCAAAATTTAAAGTCATTTTGCCACCAGAATTTTCTTGGAGTTGGGGCCACTTTGTCGTCTTCTCAAGACTTATTTTGCGTGCGATAACTAAATCAAGAAGGGAGATAATTCCCACGAAAGGAGAAAAAATATGAAAGCTTGCACCCTCGTACTGATCCTCGCAATAGCTCTTTCAACTTCTGCTTTTGCTTCTCTCGCTGGAAACGGTGTGAGTATGAACGGAATTTCTTTCAACGGTGCAACGGTCAACGGTATCAGTTTCAACGGACTTGGTTGGAATGGTCTAGGATGGAACGGGATGGGATTCAATGGCATCGGATGGAATGGCACGCCTTTCAACGGCACGGCATGGAACGGAATGGGTTTCAATGGAACAGCTTTTAATGGCACTTCCACAAATGGACTTTCCCTTAATGGAATCATCCTCAATACTCCAAAAAAGTAGTAAGCGCTCTTCCCAAGAAAGTTGAGCGCACAAACTCTCTCATTTCATCTTTGGAGATTGTGGGAACAAAAATCAGAGCAACAAAATCTGATGGCGGTATCGCAACCAAGGAAGAACTCATCGGTGCTATTCTTGTGGCCTCCGACGAAGCAGGGGTGAGAGAGTCTTTTCGTATCGATTCAATTGAAGCAGACCCTCAAGACATGGATATTTTGCTCTATTCTTTCTCCGTTTATGATTCTTTTTCTGGCCAATGGGTTTCGGTGTGTAAACCGGATATGTTGGGAAGAACGAAAGGTTTTCCTCTCGCAGGAACCTGGAATGTAAAAGGTCAGCATCTGCACGATTCTAAAAACTATCATATCACTTGCACCAGTGCGACCATCGGAAAATGTGTCCTTATGGGATACAAACCATGGAAAAAAACAAAAGATGGAAAAGACCTTTGGAATTATCATCAGGCCTGTACTCGTCTTCTTCGTGCTGATTATTGTGGCAATGGCAAGGCCCACACTCGCGATGGGACTCTGATTGAAATTTTCGATCAACTCAACATTCAGGCCGATTCTCACGCTCCAGAATTAAAATTCGAGGCGGCCTGGAATGACCAAGGTGCTGTGTGCGTGAAAAAAACGCGTATTCAGGAAGTCGCCACTTTAGACATCGTTAAGAAAGAATGCCCTGAGCGGCTTAATCTGAAAAATACTGGGGAAAATTGCAAAGAATCATTTGATTCAAAAAAATGGATATTGAATCGATCCAAATAAGGAATCAAGTTGGGCCGCCACATGCGGCGAGAAAGAAGCTGGTGCAATTTCAAAGTTGAAACCGTATAATTTCTGTCATGGACGATTTCAAGGTACCATCAATCCATTTATTTTTCCTCCTGCTTACTTTTTTATGGTCATGCTCTCATGATCGGGCCAATGAGGTCCCCTCTCCCCGCCCCATTGAGAGCAAGGTGGAAATCAAAACGGATAGTTTCGGGGCGAATTATTCGCTCACCCAAGGGGAATGTCGAGTTTCCGTTGGAATTTATCCTCCAGAGAGTGTGAATAAGAATGTGGCCAGTTTACGACAGCAGGGTTGTCATGATGAAGCTCTTGTTTCAAAACAGCTAGAACAAATTCTTCTGAAGCTCGCTTCAGATTTTAAGGGGAATTTACCTTTTCACAGTCTCTCTCTGGGACGTCTCGAAGAATATCCCAGCTTTTCCCAGGCACTCAAGGCCTTTGCGAATGACTCACCTGATTGGAATATAAAAAAAGGAAAACCAATCAAAGGTAATGAAAACAATTTTGTCACAGCGGCCCTTAATCAATTACGTCCATCGTTGTGGGTGACTAAAATTTTGAAACCTTATTGGAAAGATCTCCGAATCCCATGGGTTGAAAAAGTTCTGGTTGATCCAGTTTCCAAATTACCCTTTGATTGTCAGCTTTGGATTTCTGCAAAATGAGGCGCCAATATTCAGCTTTTTGTCAGATGAATTTAATATTAAGAGAGTGTAATCTTCCCACATAAAATCCCGAGATTTTTAGCTGCGCTAGTCTGCGACCCCCGTTCATCAATAATTCCGTTAAGATTATACCGTATAATAG
>JAHFAA010000311.1 GCA_023250775.1 Bdellovibrionales bacterium | reverse complement strand
GATGGTGGAAATTATTTATGCCCACCACGGAACGGTGGCCAAATTCACGGGTGATGGACTGATGGCCAAATTCACGGGTGATGGACTGATGGCCATTTTTGGGGCCCCCACTGACGATGCCTACCAAGAAAAAAATGCTGTCGAATCGGCTGTAAAAATGCAACAGGCACTCGATCTATTAAGAGAGAAATGGGTGACCGAAGGCAAAGTTCCCATCAAAGTTGGAATGGGAATCGCCAATGGCATCGCGGTCGTCGGGAACTATGGCTCCTCGGTGCGACGTGAATATACCGCCATTGGAGACTCCGTCAATTTGGCCTCGCGAGTAGAATCAGCCACCAAAGAAATGGGCGTCGATATTTTAATTACAGGTTATGTCAACGAGGCCGTGGCCGGCCTGTTTGAAATCGAAAATAAAGGTCTGATCTTAGTTAAGGGAAGGGCCAAGCAAGTGTCAGTCTATGCTGTGAAATACAAAACCGCCCAAGACCTCAAAGATAATTTAAAATTAGTCGCTTAAAGAAATTTTAATATTCTTTTCACAAACCAACGCTGAAGTCCTGAACGCTTCTCCAAGATCGTTTTAAAATAATCTTTCGTGAGTGGCTGCGTTTTAGCATAGTCCTGGTCAAATTCAGTTTCCAACTCTTTGACAATTTTCTGATCATCAGTAAACGAAATTGATTCGGTGTTGAAGTGTTGGGCACGGCTATCTAAGTTATCTGAACCAACATAACCCCACTTTCCATTATAAATACCGACTTTGCGATGGAGGGTCATCGGCCCTGGCCAAAGACGAATATCAATTCCCGCATCCAGAAGTTTAGAGACAGAATAGACCATACCCACAAGAGGTGCCCAACCTTCATCGTTCGAGGCAACAGAGTTTGTGATGATGGAAATCTTGGCATGCTTTTCTTTCACCGCCTTTAAAAGTGCATTGGCAAATCTTTTCGTGGGAACAAAATACGGGCCATAGAGCTTTACGGTTCCGCCTTGATCAAGATTTTCCAAAGCAGTTAGATAGGTGTCCTCAATCGGGGTATTCTTCCCGTCAAAAAATGGATTGCCGTAAACAGGAAGAACGCGTGAGTCACCAGCATTGAAAGGATAACAAGAAGGATAGCGGCGCTTGCCGTAAAGGTGCTCATCGAGGCGAATTGCGGCGGGAGATTCTCCCATGGCCTCTTTCGGGCGATCCAAAATTCGCGCTTTGTTATAAGTATCAATAAAACGAAAGTGCCACCAGCAGGCCACAGGCCCTTTCGTCACCATTTCCATATCGTAGAAGAACTTATGCGCCGGTTCCACATGGTGATAAGAATTTTGCACGCCATTGCCGCCCATACTGATGGTATAACCATCAATGATCAGAAGTTTTTCATGCATGGTTTTTACCACTCGTAAAAGGTCCCATTTTCCAGGCGCAAACAACATAATGCCGACACCACAGCCGCGCAGACGTTCACTCTCTTTTTTAAAGAAATTTTTGGACCCCATCGAATCTAAAAGCATCCGAACATCGATACCTTCCATTGCTCTTCTGCAAAGGGCCTCGGTAATTTGATTGGCGGTCTTGTCCATATCGTAAATATAGGTGGAAAGAAGGATCGATTGCCTTGCCGAGTCTATGAGTTGCAAACGTTCGGCCAAGACTTCATGTCCTGTCTTTAGAAGTTTAATTTGATGACCACCGAAGGCACGCTTCGAAAACCAATCATCACCAGAGACACCCGCGGGAAAGAGGTCTTCATATTTATGCGACAATAAGATTGACGTTTCGGCCGCAAAAGTGGGCAAGCAGCACAGAAAAATTAAGGCCCAAAGCGCTTTCCTCATGAACCGACTCCTGAAAAGATAAGATCAGTAATTTTAATGGATATCGGAAAGGTTAAGTGTGAATTATAAAAAATACACAGGGTGCCTAAAGATTGATCGGTGGATGAGGCCTCGAATCAGGGATAATAGCGACGCTACGACTGATCGCGCAATTTTCTTTAAGGATTTCAAGCACATTTAATATTTTTTCAAAGGACAAAGTACTTGTGCAGCATTTTCTTTTATAGTAAAAAGATGGCCCAAACTCGTCAAAAACTAGGACCCTGATGACAAATCAGAAGAAATTGAGAGGCGCAATCGTCGGATATGGTTTTATATCCTCGAAAGGACATATGCCTGCCTATCAAGAGCGCATTAAAAAACATAAAGACGTAGAAATTGTTGCTATCTGCGACATATGCCCCGAACGCAAACTCGATGTGCCAGCAGGCGTTAGATTTTATACAGACTATCAAAAATTGCTTGCGGAAGAATCACAGCTCGATTTTTTAGATGTCTCGACCCATGCAGCTGATCACCATCGGATTGCCAAAACCGCCCTCCTAAAAGGCCTGCATGTTCTTTGCGAAAAACCACTGACCACCTCGATTGCAGACGCCCAGGACCTCATTCAAACTGCCATGGCCTGTAAACGGGTTTTATTCCCTTGTCACAATTACAAACATGCCCCAGTGGTAAACGCCATTCGCGAAGTGGTAAACAGTGGAAAAATTGGCAAAGTAAGGTCGATCACACTCAATACTTTTCGAAATACCCACGCGGTAGGAACGCAAGAATGGAAACCTGACTGGCGCCGATTCAAAGAATACAGCGGTGGCGGTATAGCCATGGATCATGGAAGTCATAGCCTCTATCTCACCTTTGAGTGGCTTGGAGGATATCCCAAGTCTGTCACGGCCTCGGCACAAAATGCTTCTTATCCTAAATACGATACTGAAGATAGTTTTTCTGCCGTTTATGAATTTGATACTGGGCACGCCAATCTATACCTAACTTGGACCGCAGGAGTCCGAAAGGTCATCTATACAATCCAAGGCGAGAAAGGCGCACTAACTGTCGATGATGACCATATACAACTTGCAATTAAGAGTTTAAAAGACGATGTAGGCTCCAGCCACAAAGCTGACTGGAGCGTTGAAAACTATAATATAACTTCTGACTGGATGGACTCTAGCCACGTAAGCTGGTTTAACTCTATGTTTGATAAATTTAAAACTGCCATCCTGCATAATGATTATCAAAATAACGAAATTATGGACGCCTTTGCATGCATCCAATCCATCATGAAGGCCTATGAATCAATTGAGAAGAATTCTACTAAAATATTAATCGATAATAAATTCCAACGGCCAACAACGAGGGAGCACTTATGAATATGAAACTTGGCAAAATCCAACCTGCCGAAGGCAAGCTTGCAATTTTAACTCCGGGAATGGGGGCCGTAACTTCGACTCTAATTGCTGGTGTTTTAGCAATTCAGAAAGGGATTGCAAAACCAATTGGCTCTCTTACTCAAATGGGCAAAATCCGCCTTGGAAAAAGAAGCGAAAATCGATCTTCCTTAATTAAAGATCTCGTCCCCCTCACCTCTTTAGATAATATCGTTTTTGGCGGGTGGGATATCTATACTGACAATGCCTACGAAGCAGCGGTCAAAGCACAGGTGGTAAATCGCTATGTGCTTGAGCAAGTAAAAGACGAAATGAAAAAAATCACTCCTATGAGTGCTGTGTTCGACGAAACTTATGTAAAAAATATCCAAGGCGAAAACAAGAAAAAATATAAAACAAAAATGGAGGCCGCTGAAATGCTCAGGGCCGACATGAGAAATTTTATTAAGAACAATGGCTGCAACCGTGCTGTTATTGTTTGGTGCGCCTCAACAGAAGTCTATAACCCAATCGCGGCCGTACATCAGACGATCAAATCTTTTGAGGAAGGACTAAGAAATAACAGCCCACTGATTTCACCTTCGCAAATTTATACATACGCGGCACTCAAAGAAAGAATTGCTTATGTTAACGGTTCACCAAACGTAAGCGTGGAAATTCCCGCGCTTCAAGAGTTGGCACATGAAATGGCCGTGGCCATCGGTGGTTCAGATTTTAAGACGGGTCAGACATTAATGAAAACTATTGTTGCGCCTGGATTAAAAAATCGCCTTCTTGGTGTTGAAGGATGGTTCAGCACAAACATCTTAGGAAATCGAGACGGGGAAGTTCTTAATGACCCAGGCTCTTTTAAATCGAAAGAAATTTCAAAAGGCAGCGTGCTTGAAGATATTCTCTCCAAGGAAGAGCATCCTGACTTGTACAGCAATCTCTATCATAAAATCAGAATCGAGTATTATCCTCCAAGAGGCGACAACAAAGAAGGTTGGGATAATATCGATATCTTTGGATGGCTTGGTGAAAAAATGCAAATCAAAATTGATTTCCTTTGCAAGGATTCAATTTTGGCTGCGCCAATCGTGCTTGACCTAGCTCTCTTTATCGATCTTTCTCAGCGAGCAGGAATGCGCGGAATTCAAGAATGGTTGAGCTTCTACTTAAAAGCTCCAATTACCAATCCTGGAATTAAAGCGGTTAACGATCTCTCTCTTCAGTTGTTGAAGCTAGAAAACACTCTCCGCTTTTTTGCCAAAGAGGAATTAATTAATCACTTAGGTCTTACCCATTACGATATCGACGAAGAGTAAATCATAATGGCCATTCCATTAAAAGTTTTAGGCATCTATCGAGAAGCAAAGTATTCCAATCGCGCAGTCGATGCCGATCGCGCGATCATGGATGCCGCACTCGATGCACTCGGACAAGAGTTGGGCGAAGCAATCTCAATCATTAAGATTCGCCCAGAAGACCAGGGCCATAAGATAAGACAAAATGAGTACGACCTCGTCTTATCGATGGCCCAAGAAGAGAAGGTGTTAGCAGACCTGGACTTTTTGGAATCCAAAGGCACAGTTATTGTCAACTCTTCCAAGGCCATTCGAAATTGTTATCGCCTTAAACTTTCCGAATTACTGAGTGATGAAGCATTTTCTTATCCGCGCTTTGTCCTTGTGGATATAAATTCAGAGTTTCAAAAAGAATCTTTTGATTTTTTAAATTTATCCCACGGTTTTTGGGTGAAACGAGGTGACTATCATGCCATCGTTGACGAAGACGTGGTTTATATTGAAAATCTGGATGCGCTCTCTTCCGTTCTAGGCAATTTCAAAGGCCGTGGAATTGACAAGGCCATCCTTCAAGAAAATTGCCAAGGCGAACTTTTTAAAT
>JAHFAA010000310.1 GCA_023250775.1 Bdellovibrionales bacterium | reverse complement strand
TTCCCCAGATACATAACCGCCACGCGATTTGAAATAAATTCTACAACTTTCAAATCATGGGCAATAAATAAATAAGTAAGTCCTAAATCTTTCTGAAGATCCATCAGAAGATTGATAACCTGAGCTTGAACAGAAACATCAAGTGCAGATACAGGTTCATCACAAACAATAAAATCAGGCTCAACTGCAAGCGCCCTGGCAATACAAATACGTTGCCGTTGCCCGCCAGAAAATTCGTGAGGATATTTGTTTAAAGTATCTTTTGGCATTTGAACATAATCAAGAAGCTGGTACAAACGCTTTTGACGAGTGTCTTTTTCACCACACAAACCGTGAATTAAAAGTGGCTCGGCCAAAATCGCGCCGATGGTCATACGAGGATTGAGAGACGCATAAGGGTCTTGGAAAATAATTTGCATGCGACGACGAATTTCACGCATGCCACTAGCATCAAGTTTTGTAACGTCAATGCCATCAAAAATAACACTGCCGGAAGTTGGTTCAATCAATCGTAAAATGCTTCGACCTAAAGTTGTCTTGCCACATCCAGACTCACCAACGAGACCAAGAGTCTCACCGCGTTTTATAGAGAAGGAGACATCACCGACCGCCTTAACCGCCCCGACTTCACGCCCTAAAATTCCCCCTCGGATAGAAAAACTTTTAACGAGATTACGAACTTCTAAAATTGGTTGCTGGTCCAAATTTTTTGAAGCTGACTTACCGGGAGACTGCACAACTTGATCTGTCATGGACATTTACCTTTAATTACTAAACTACAATAGGATTAAAACAACTAACTGCATGATCGGGCGCGAGATTCTCTAACTGAGGAATTCCCTTTCCACCGCGACAATCTTGAGTCACAAACTTACAACGGTCTTGAAAGCTACATCCTGCTGGCAAATCAAACAAGCTTGGAACCATTCCTTCAATGGTGGGCAAGCGGCCTTTCGCGCGGTTTTGAGTGGAATCGTAAGAGGGAATCGATTCCAGCAGACCTTTCGTGTAAGGGTGTCTTGGTCGAGAGAAGACGGTTTTAATATCGGACTTCTCAACGATCTGCCCACAATACATAACGGCAACATGATCACAGGTTTCTGCCACGACTCCAAGATCATGAGTGATCATGATGATGGCCATGCCCAAATCACTTTGAAGTTTTTTCATGAGCTCCAAAATCTGCGCCTGGATAGTCACGTCAAGAGCGGTCGAAGGCTCATCGGCAATCAGAATATCAGGACGACAGGCCAGAGACATGGCAATCATCACCCGCTGTCTCATCCCACCCGACATCTGGTGTGGATAATCTAAATAGCGACGTTCGGGAGAGGGAATCCCAACCATCTTCAATAATTCAATTCCTTTGTCTCTGCGTTCTGACTTGGAAATTTCTTGCTGATGAAGGGCAAAAACCTCTTCAATTTGATTTCCTACGGTAAAAACCGGGTTCAAAGAAGTCATGGGCTCTTGGAAAATCATGGCAATTTTGTTGCCGCGAATTTTTCTCATTTCGTCCAAAGGAATATCGAGAAGATTTTGCCCTTTGAAAAATATTTTACCTCTCGCAATTTCACCGGGAGGATTAGGAATGAGTCTCATAATCGAGAGGGCGGTAACTGATTTTCCTGACCCCGACTCTCCAACTATTCCGAGCGTCTGCCCTTTATAGAGTTCAAAGTCTACGCCATTTACAGCGGTAACTTTGCCGCGGTCAGTTCGAAATTGAACGACCAGATCTTTAACTTCTAACAACTTTTCATTCATGACTTACCTTTTAGTTTTGGATCAAGGGCATCGCGAAGAGCGTCTCCGAGAATATTAAAGGCCAATACCACAATAAACATCGCCACAGTGGCGGAAACTAGCTGCCACCAAACTCCGCGCGCCAATTCTAATTTTGCATCATCGATCATCGTTCCCCATGAAGGACGACCTTGAACTCCAAGTCCAAGATAGGAAAGAATAACCTCTGACTTGATGGCTGTTTGAAACTGGAGGGAGAAATTAATGATCACAAGGTGAAGAACATTGGGAAGAATATGTTTAAACAATCGGCGCATGTCTCCTGCACCAATGGCCTTAGCGGCTTGGACGTACTCACGATCTTTGTGGCGCATAACCTCAGCGCGAATAACTCGACAGAGACCTTCCCAGCTTGTCAGGCCAAGGGCCAAATAGATGGCACCTAATCCCTTTCCCAAAATAAAAGAAATGGCCACGAGAAGCATAATATATGGGATTGAATTGAAGGTGGTATAAAACCAAACTATAATTTCATCTATGATTCCGCCAAAATATCCAGCAATTGCTCCGAGCACAACACCTATAAAAACAGCGATAATTCCCGTCACAATCCCAACAGAAATAGCGACTTCAGCTCCCTTCAATGTTTTTGACAAAACACTTCGCCCAAAAATATCTGTTCCAAAGATATGATCGAAGGATGGGGGCGCATAGGAAGGCCCTACTTCTTTGGCCCAATCAGCGGCAATCAATCCTGTCGCGGTCAAAAAAGCAACAATGGCATAGATTCCAATAACCACAAGCGATGCGACCGCCCAGCGATCTCGCATTAAGGCCTCAAAGGCGTGCTGCCAGAGAGATTTTGATTTATGTTTTTCTTCTTTCACTTCAATCACTTGAATTGTTTCAACTTGTTCCATGGCCAACCTCACTTCAATCGCACACGTGGGTCAACCAATGTGTAAAGCACATCAGTGATCACGGAAAAAATGATATAGGCCACAGCAGAGAGAATCGTCATGGCACGCACAACAGGAAAATCAGCGGAATTAATGGCATTTAATGTAATTCCACCCAATCCAGGAATCCCAAAAAAACTTTCCAAAAGGAGCGCACCCAAAATCAAAAAAGGAATTTGAATAACGACCCAGGTGATAATGGGAATCATGGCATTTTTTAAAACATGCTTAAACAGAATGACTGTTTCGCTTAATCCCTTCGCGCGGGCAGTACGAACATAGTCCATGTACACTTCATCAAGAATAACTGTTCTGTAAAAACGTACGTCAGGACCAATACTCAGCATGATCCAAATCACACAGGGCAAGATCACGTACGGAATGAAGGCCGGAAAACCATGTTCGTATCCAGAAATTTCAAACAAACCTAGATCATAGGCGAGAATTTTTTGCCCGAAGAGGATGTACGCCAAACTTGGCAAACTCATCATGCCGACGCAAATCAAAACGGAAAAACGGTCGTACCAAGCGCCTCGATAAAAGGCCACAAACAAGGCAATGACCAATGAAATGGCCAAGGCGATAATAAAGGAAGGAACCGTTACAGTGAGTGAAGGGATTGCACCATTCCTAATCATCTCCACAATTTCCTGTTTGGTTGACCATGAACGACCGAAATCAAAGGTAAAAGCAGATTTTACAATATCTAAATATTGCAAAGGAAGGGATCGATCCAAACCAAGTTCGTGTCGCAGCTCAAGCATCTGCTTGAGCGTGGCATGTCGACCCAACATCATTAATGTTGGATCGGGAGAAACAAGATTAAACAACACAAAAATAATTAGGCAGACCCCTAACAAAACAGGAATTACGTATAGGATTCGCCGAAAAATATAGACGTAAATATTCAATGAATCGCCCCTACGTTAATTAGAGTTTTGCACTCGCCTCTTGCTTCTTGGCCAAATCAACATTCAGATATTGCCCTTGGCCAGCTTCGAAATCGGTTGGAATGTAATTCTTCAACCAGCTGTGGTGAAGTACGTAGCTTTGACGATGAACCCCGAAAATCCAAGGCACTTCATCTGCAACCATCAAATTCAACTTTTCGTAGAGAGCTGTTCGCTCAGGACTATCTTGCATAATAGCGGCTTTTGCAAAAAGCTCATTGAACGCTGGATTGTCATAATTAGAACCGTTTGCACCTGGCGTTTTATTAGGTCCGTAGAGAAGTTGTAAAAAGTTTTCTGCATCAGGATAGTCAGCGCCCCAAGCAATACCAAAAGTTTGTACAGTTTTGTTGTTAATTTTCTTTTGTAGATCAGGCCATGGATTCTGCACAACATTGATGCGAACACCGATCTGTTCCATCTGGGACTTGAAATGTTCTCCCATTTGACGAGAAACAGTTGAGGTTGGGCAGTCATAAGTAATTTCTGGCAAGCCCTTTCCGTTTGGATAACCCGCTTCCGCCAGCTGTTGCTTTGCTTTTTCCAAATTCAGACCGTGCCAAGGATTCAAATAATCCTGACGATAACCGGCGATACCTGGAGGAATCACAGATTGTGCTGGCAAAGCGGTGCTATTGTAAAAAAGTTCGTTTGATTTATTTACATCGTAAGCCAAACTCATCGCACGGCGAAGTTTGACGTTTTTGAAAAGAGGATTCTCATGATTGAAAGCAGTATAGGTGACGTCCAAGGATGGCTCGATCATCAGCTTGATCCCTTTTTTCGCAAGATCGTCACTAAGGGCACGAGAAGGTGTCAGCGCAGAGGCAAAATTGTCCTTAGGAATTGAAATGTAATCTAAGTTACCCTTTTGGAAATTCAACCAACGAGGTTGATCTTCTTCCAATACGGTCAGGACAATTTTATCAACGAGAGGCAACTTTTTTCCAGCATCATCAAGGTAGCCTAACTTTTTATACTCCTCACTGGCTTCAGAGGGATAAAGCTTTGTGCGAAATTTCGGATTTTTGATGTAGGTAATTTTATTACTTTGTTCAAAGATAGGAAGAATAAATGGGCCAGTACCAACGGGGTGGTTCAAAAATTCTTTCCCGTAGAAATCTACAACTTCCTTGGGAACAGCAACCGTAAAAGTCATTGCAAGAGCGTAAAGGAATTGAGGGAAATTCTTTTTCAAAACAAAGCGCAGGGTATATTTATCAACCGCCTGAATACCCTCGATGGCCTCACTATAGTCGACTTTATCTTTCGCAGCATTGCGATCTCGCCACTCATTAAGTCCCTTAAGTTTGTTGTCAATCAACCACCAACCAGTACTCTGCAGTTTTGGATCGGCCAAACGCTTGAACGAATAGACAAAGTCTTCGGCGGTCAATTCACGTCCCTTGCCTCCCGGAAAGGCCTGGTCGTCATGAAAAAATACGCCCTGTTTAATTTTAAAGGTATAT
>JAHFAA010000309.1 GCA_023250775.1 Bdellovibrionales bacterium | reverse complement strand
ATGGAAACGGGCGCCGGAACTGATCAAGGGACTGCAAGCTCTCTATGTGGCGCCGAGGGACTGCTCGGTCCGCGATGAAAGTGTCATGCAAGCAGTCTTGGCCCACAATCCCGGACTGAAAGTCGTGCGCTTGTCCGATCATCCCTTCAAGCATTTGTCATCCACCGAATTACGTTCGACGGTAAAAAGTTAGTCTCTTCAATTATTTACTTGAATATGTCTGCACTCCTTGAAAAAATATTGAAATGCGCAGCAATGTTTTTCTTTTACTCTTTTGCTTCTTTTTAACTCAACCAGTTTTTGCCGCAACGCAAGTGCGCGGGGACAGCGTCACGGCGCCCCTTGTTTGGGCCTCGAATTCTCCTCTCGATTCAAATTTTATGAGCATGGTTGCCGAGGGCCCTGGTGCAGTTTCATCGGCAGGTTCCGGTTCGGGGTCAGGCTCATCCACGGGATCAGGTTCTGGTGAGACGGAGGCGTTACCGTTTAAGGCCTATATTCCACTGGGATCGACAGCTCCGGCGCAAGAGGTTTGTACGATTGTTGCCCACGGCGCTCTCTTGCCTGAGCCACCAACAGTTTCTCCTCCAAGTTCTGACGGCTTTATAAGAATTAATTTGAATCTTACCAATGATTCAGGCAGCACTCAGACTCTGTTTGCGGCGGTAAAAGATGGTTCGAACTATGAGATTTTTACTCTTTCCACCACCACCTCAATTGCGTCTTCACCCGGCACCATCACCCCTTTTGGCGTAATTTTTAATTTGGGTAACATGTGTGCCAATCAGAGTACCACTTGCTCAACCATTTCGAGTGCGGCCACTAATGGACAGCGCGAAGGTGAATTTCTAGTTTATTTCTTTCTTGATTCTGTGACCCACGCCGCCGGTGATACCATTGCAACCTCGACGAACGGTTTATTTTATTCTCTCAAGATTTCCGACAAAATGCCTTCGGGGAACTACGTTCTCTTAGATCTCCGCAAAGGTGATGAACGGCTTGTTGCCGAAGTGAGAGATGGTGATCTCATCACACAGATGGGAACCAATCTTTACGGCACCATGGTCTTTCGATATTCCGGAACTCCTGTGGATGATGAGTGTCCAGGCACGGCCATTGCCGCCGCTCGTGGAGCGCTCTACGCCATGGAGGCACCAGTGCTCAATGGCACGATTGCCATTAAAAACCTGACCAACGAGACCCCTTATACGTTTTCTGTTGCGCTGGTGAATAAATTTCAGTTCACCACAGGTTTGAATAATGCTGTGACTGAAACCCCTCAGTCTATCGAGGCGTTGCTGAAGGCCAATGGTTGTTTTTTGCTGACCGTAGGATTTGAAGGTGACCATCCCACGATTACTTATTTTCGCCATTTTCGTGATCAGGTTCTCTTGGGCGAATTCTGGGGAGGTCACATAGGCAAGGCCCTGGTGGCCGTCTATTATAGTTATGGCCCACACCTGGCGCGACAAATCATCGAGGTTAATCCCCGTTCTCCCATTGATTTGAAATATTGGATTCGTACCGCCGCTACCGCCCTTCAGAGCATCATGCAACTTTTTTGGAAATGAAAAAAGTATCAAAAAAGATCGTCTGTCTAGCGACGGCCATTGGTCTTTGAGGTAAAACTGAATTCATGACAACAGACTTAGGCCTTTGGGCCATGATTGATCTTGAAACTAGCGGACTTGATCCCGTTTATGATTCCATCATCGACGTGGGATTTCTTCAATTCGAAGGCCTCAAGCTTACCCGGCGCTATCAGTCACTTGTTCGCTTTCCTATGTCGGAAGACCGACACAGTAATTACTCGCACTATATTCAAAAGTTGACCGGGATTACGCCCGAGATGTTGAAGCGTGCTCCGCTCTGGACACACGTCCTGCCCGAGGTTGAAAGTCTGGCACCGGCCACACTGGTGGCACACAATGCCAGCTTTGAAGAGAGTTTTTTAAACAGTTACTATAAGGGACTGGCGGTCGATGAGAGACCGCAATTTGTCGATTCCTTGCCTTATTTCGCCCTGATTTTTATGGGCCGATCAAGCTTGGGATTGGAATCCTTTATTGTCGATTTTGGTCTGCGTGAGCGAGAGTCTCATAGGGGATTTGACGACGCTCTTGATTTGTTAAAAGTGATGTTGATGGGTGCCTTCCATTTGCATCATACTCAAATCTTTCGTCATGCCTTTTTAGACGAATTGCTGCGCGCGGGATGTGAAAAAGATTTTTTTGCCAGATGGTTTGCGCTCTCGCTGGCCGAATTGCAGGAAATTGCTGAGCAAGTCGAACTCGATATGGAAAAATCATACGAGTACTATCGTTCGCATCAAAATCACGGAGTGGAGAAAGTGGAGAGTCCCTCCCAGTCGCCACGATATCCGATGACTTTCTCGGGCGACAATATTAAAAAAATTCTGCAAGACGAGACGCAAGTACAAAAGATTCTTCCTAGCTATCACTATCGGCCTTCACAGGAAGATTTGGCCCTCAAAGTCGGCCAGTCCTTTAAAAATAAAGTGCATGCTCTGGTTCAGGCCCCTACCGGAACGGGGAAAACCATGGGCTATCTCATTCCTTCCATCCTCTTTGCTTTGAGCGAAGGCGAAAAAGTGTTAGTTGCCACGGGAACGAAGGCCCTGCAACATCAGGCCATGACCAAAGACATTCCCGAAATGCGGCAGCTTTTAGGTTTGGATGAAGAGAAACTAAAAGTCACTCAAGTGATTGGTTCAAATAATCACTTGTGTGAGTTGCTCTATAGACAAGAGGCGGAGCAAGATTCGCTGCTCTTTCGTTCGCGCGACTTTGATGAAAAATATTCTCAAATTTATTTCAATTTATTATTTCTTCATAATACTGAGCGCCGGTATGGCGAAAAAATCACCCGTGGTGATGTGCCCTATGTGTTAAAAAAGATTTTTCCTCCCATGCTTGAATGGGATGAAAAATGCGCTGTTGATTATCGAACATGTACGGGACAGAGATGTCCTTTCAAGGGCAACTGCTCGTACTTAAGCGGCCTGGCCTTGGCGCGTGAATCCCATCTGATCTTAGGCAATCATGCGCTGATGTTTACCTGGCCAAAAGGTGTTCCCAAACCTCTCTATGTCGTGGTGGATGAAGCTCATAAAATTGAAAATGAGGCCACTCGCGCTTACTCCTTGGAAGTGACTCAAGGACAGTTGCATGCTTTGGAGAAAATGCTCACCTCAACTCAGGGCCTCGGCCCGCTTTTTTATTTACTCGGGGCCGCAGCCGATTCCGATGGTGAGAAAAATGCTGAAGTCGTCGCGAAACTGCGTACTGCTTCCAGCGACACCGCCCGAATGCTGGCCGATCATCTCGGGCCGATGAGTGAGATGGTCAGTGTCTTATTTAATAAAATGCCCCGCTATACCGCAGATTATTGGAATGAGCTGGCCTTCGATGGAAAAATCTTTGATACCGATCCTCAGGGGCAATCGATAAAATTTAATTTGGAGAGTATTAAAAATATTCTTCACCATTTTCTGATGGATCTTTCCCCTTATGTCTTACGTTTTCGTGAAAACTTGCCTAACAATGATCAGGCCCTTTCTGCCTTCACTCGATTTGAGACATTTTACAGTGCGATTAGCGATGCCCATACTACCTTAGAAACGAGCTTAGACGCTTCGGACGAAAAGAAAGAATCATGGTGTCGCTCACTATGGTATGTGGAGCGAGAAGGTTTCAAGCTAAGCGTGGGCCCGGTCGATGTGGGACGACTTATTCACGAACAGCTGCTGGAACCCGCTCAAAGTGTGGTGTTTACTTCGGCCACCTTGGCCAATGAAAAAGGTGACCAGGGGCCCTTGGGAATTGAATGGGCCACCGGGTATACCTATCTTGATCCGGCCAAAAGATTTAAAAATGGATTGTATCTTCCACCAGTCTTTGATTATACCAACAATACAAAAGTTTTTTTCTGTGATGATCTTGTCGATATTTATCATGACCAATTTGCCCAGAAGGCCTTGGAATATATTATTCCTTTGGTGCGCGAGCTGAGCGGTGGCTCTCTTCTCTTGTTTTCATCGCGCAAACGTTTTGAAGCGGCGAGAGAAATCCTTTTGCAAGAACTTGAAGGCGAAATCCCCATCTTCATTCAAGGTATGGGTAATAGTGTCGTGCAAGATTTTAAAAATGCCGGGCGCGGGATTTTGTTAGGCATGGAAACTTTTGGCGAAGGCATTGATGTTCCCGGAAAAGCATTGCAATTTTTATTCGTTGATAAGATTCCTGATCTGCGCCAGGATTTGGTAACTCAAAGGCGACGTGACTTTTTTGAACGGCATTTCGGTCATGAGTTCAGCGATTATTATCTCGCCCATCGTGCGCGCTCTCTTCATCAAAAGCTGGGACGTCTTCTTCGTTCAAAAACAGATGTGGGAAGTGCCCTGATCGTTGATTCGCGTATCAAAACTTGGAAACCTGCGACGCTCGATAAAATGTTTAAGCTCATGTCACCCTATAAAATCGAACGACGATCGTTCAAGGTCGCCTGTGAAGAAATTCAAGCTTTTTTACGAGAGTAAAAATTATTCTTCTTCGAGATTATTGAGAAATTTAATATTGATTGAGGTGCCGTCTTCCGCCGTGATGGAGTAGGGGATGGCCTGATGACGGCTGAGGTAGACCTGCAACGTGGGGATTGCCGGAGCATCTTTTAAATCATCTGAGTTTTTGGAATCCTCCATAAGCCGATAATGGATGGATTGGAGATCTGTGCCGTTCACATTGATAGTTTCACTGGTAAGAGAGAGTCTTTCTAAGGCAACGGTTTTTACCATGAGCTCTTGCTCAAATTCCCACTGATTGATGCTTGAAATTACCGTGTAGATATTTTTGGAAGTAGCATCGAATTTTTTGGAAAGCATAAAAAGCATGCTCGAACATGCCGCAGGTGTTAACACGTGAAAGCGCGGGCTGGTATTGATTTGCGAACGGTGCTTGTTGCGTTTGTTTTTAAAAGTGTAGGTGATCACGTTCTTTTTGCTGTCGTACTGATACATCTCTTCAACTTTTTCTCGACCCAGATCTTTTCTGACCGTGACTTTAAGAGGGACGTAATCCTTGCTTACTTTGTAATCGACAGAGAGTTTTAATAA
>JAHFAA010000308.1 GCA_023250775.1 Bdellovibrionales bacterium | reverse complement strand
ATAGTGTTCGGCCACAGGTCTCATTTCGTTGAGAGCAAATTTAAGCGCAGTATCCTTAACAGCAAGCTGATCTTCGTTTAGTTGAAAATCCATCATAAAAAATCTCCTTAAATATATCCAACAGGTAGCAAACCCTGGCGGCTTGGCAACGACTGTAGAGTGTAAATTGATCTATTTTTATTATACGCCGAAAGTTCCAGAAGAGGGTACACCGTAAACGACCTTAAATGCCATTGAGGGTGAGGAATAACGAGTTCGGGTGTATGTATTTTCATTGTGTCAAAAAAAAGCAAATCAATATCAATTATTCTAGGCCCCTGCGGAATAATGCGAGTGCGTCCAAGATCATTCTCGATCTTTTGCAAAATTTCTAAACATTCAAGTGGCGAAGAAGATGATGGATCACATGCCATAACCAAATTATAAAAATCAGGTTGATCTAAAAAACCGACTGGCACGCTTTGATACACACGGGAAATTTCTGCGATCGTAAAATGCTGCCTAACACATGTTATGGCATTAGTTAGATTGGCGACCTTATCACCTAAGTTACTCCCTAGAGCTAGAATCATCATTTTCATGGGATGGAATCGGGGTTGGTTTTGGAAGAAACTGCGCTTCGTAGCGCGGTAAAGCTGTATCTGCTGGCGGAATAAGATCAGACTTCACACCGCAGCCAGAAATAATCGTTAATAGGAGGACTGCAATTTTAAAATTCAAGAGTTAAACCAAGATTCATTATATCTGTACCTAAATCGGCTTTTACAAACCATCCAGGTACAAGGCGCTTGAGCAATGTAATCCCAAAAACGGGTCGATTTTTTTCCATTTTATTCATTAATTCGGTTTCCTGATTGAGTTGCTCTTGGGTGGCAATGCCATCGGGAACGCCAGCAGAATCACTCTTGGCCGTAACCATTTGGTAACCGATGTAAGGTTGAACATATGAATAGAGGGGCGCTGTTACGGTGTATTTCGCGCGAAAAGTTATATTGCGAATGACGGTATCTAAGCCGAGAGCAGGAAAATCGTTTATGACTCCTTGTCCGTACACGCCCTCAATCCAAATATTATCTTCAATCTGATATGCCCATTGTGCCATGAATTGACCATAATATTGAGCAGCACCATCATTGTTCACACCTTCGAGTCTCCCATAAGAACCGGTTACCAAGTTATCATTTTTTATTGCACGATTTTTATTTTCTTCCATGGAAAGATCGTCATCTAAAATTTTTGTTTCCGAGTATAAATCATCCTCGTCCTCAATTTTGGATTTATTTTTCCCGCCCTCTTTCAAATCAGCGGTTTCTTTTTTTACTGGACGATTAAAGTAGCTATCATCACCACGAACAATTTGAACCTCGGAGCCTACTTTGAGAGTATTCCAAAGTGCCAGAGAATGAATTCTCAAAATTTTAATTCCAGCAATTTCATTTTGCATTTTCGCCGTGAGGGCCCGCGCAACAATTTTTGAGTTCAAGACGAGTGATATATAGTCGCCGCGCTCAAAAGAATTATTTGAATTGGTGATGAGGAAGATTCGCTTACTGGGCGAAATACTTTGAATTTTTTCAGTAGGTAAATTTGAAGGAGCAACGGATGCTGTTGCATCAAGTTCATCGACAACTTGGGCCATAAGAGGATTCAATAAGAAACATAGAAAAATTGGCAGGAATGCAAATATCCGCAATACCATAGGCGAATGGTAACATGCCATTAGAAAGTAGTCTGGCCAAAAAATTTTTCTTAAGGTTACCAAGTGCTTGATATCAAATATGAATAAAGAATTATTAAAGGTAACAGTTGACGGACATTTTGTATTTCGTACTAGAATGGTAGAAGATGATAATTCCTGGTGACCAAATGAATCATTTCGACTTGGCTTATAGAACGTTGGCCGACGATAACAATAAAGTATTTATTGCTGTTGCTGGTAATATTGGTTGCGGCAAAACTACACTGACGAGAAAATTATCAGAGAAGTTAGGCTGGCGCCCTCACTTTGAAAGTGTGGAAGATAATCCTTATCTGACAGATTTTTACAAAGACATGAAAACGTATTCCTTTCCGCTCCAAGTATATTTTCTGACCCATCGATTTAATGGTCACCGAAGTATTGAGCAATCAAATAGTAGCTCGATTCAGGATCGCTCTATCTATGAGGACGCTCATATCTTCGCCCGCGCTCTTTTTGAATCTGGGGAAATGACGGCACGTGACTATCAGAATTATTTGGGCCTCTACAAAACGATGGTTGACTATATTAATCCACCAACTTTGATGATCTTTCTTCGTCGTTCGATAAATAAATTAATGGAAAGAATCAGTCTGAGAGGCCGGGATTGTGAAAAAAATATTCCTCGTGCTTATATCGAAAAATTAAACACCTACTACGAAGACTGGTATAAGTCCTATAATGCTGGAAAGTGCTTGATCATTGACACTGACGAGTTGGATTTTCTAAATAATCAGGCGCATTTTGATGAACTCGTGAAGAGAATGCACGATGCAATTGACCAAAAAGATCTGTTTTATACCTTCTGGCAACAGTAAAGTATTTTATAAATTTTTCTTTTATTCCCCTTTAATAAAAAAGAGATATGCCGATGAGTCCCCTAGAAGACTTTCTTGGGGAGTAAAATATGTTTCACAAAATCAGTTATGCTTTAGTACTCAGTTTGATCTTAGCAGGATGTTCCTCCAATGAAAAAAAGGCAGCAGATACAAAAACTGATGCTGGCCCGCAAGCAGCGATGGAATCTGATAAGGGCGGTGGCGGAGATGAAGATCTATTCGATGATGAGAAAGGTGAAGATAGCGATGTGAAGCTCTCCTCAGAGAAATCAGAAAAAACCAAGGCCAAAAAAGAATCAGCACCAATCGCACCAATCGAAATATCAGGCGATGCTGCCCAGTACACTGTTGAAAAAGGTGATACTCTGATGCTGGTTGCGTTCAAACTCTATGGAGACTATGCAAAATGGAAGTTACTAAGTGGATATAATCCAACAGTGAAAGAAAATGGCCTAAGTCAGGGAATGGTTTTGAAATATGAAGCACCTAAGGAAAAATTTGCTTGGTCACCACAAGGTGAACCATACCTGATTAAAATGGCTGAAACTTTAGGTTCAATTTCCAAAGACAAGTACGGCACCAATAAGAGATGGAAGGATATTTTCGAAAATAATCGTCCAATGATTAAGAATCCGAATCTTATTTTCGCTGGTTTTACGCTATACTATGTTCCAGATGAACGTAGTGTTGCCTCAGAAAAGAAATAAGCTTAAGCGAAAATATTCGATCGGCATTGTATTATTCAGTTTGATCTTGCTCAATTCGTGTTCCAATTTTTTTGAAAATCAAAAATCAGCAGCGATGCTAGAAAATCAAGATACTAGTCTTTCGAAAGATTATATTGATCAATATGAAAGCCTGTCGCATTTATTTAAAGCTCAAAATAAATCCAAACTTGTCGTGCTTAATGAAGTTACAAGAAAATATTTATCAAGCATCACGGCTAAGATTTTTAAATATAATGAAATTTTTCTTGGTCCGAGTTTAAATATTGATTTTGTGATCTTGCAAGACGAGCTACCATTTTTCTTTTCTTTGCCTGATGGCACTATTTATTTTTCATCTTCCTTGCTGAAAAAGTACATTAAAAGTGAACGAGTTTTTTATGCAGTCATTGCACTAGAGATTTACAAAATTGCTCATGGGACCTATTTAAAAAAACCAGTTGTACCTCTAGGATACACAAATCTGAACCAGTTAATTGCAATTTCAAGATTGCCAGTTGATATGAAGGTTGAGTCAGATAAATGGGCCTTCTATCTTCTTAAAAGAAGTGGATTGGATCCCACTGCCGTTTTAAGTCTGATACAAATAATTAATAAACATGCGCTGGAATTCTCTTTCCATAGTGGAGAAACGGCTTCGCTTTCGCGAGAGGAATATTTGTTCAAAAGTTTTATCGTTAAAGAAAGTCTTTCTTCAGGTTTAAGTGAGGACTCGATGAATTCATCTGCCGGATTTTATAACTTAATAAGGGGCTTTTAAAAGTGAGACCAGAGCAAACTGAAAAAATCTATGTAGAAGAAATGTTTAGAAGAAGTTGTGAAAAAAATAATTGGACGATCGATGAACCGTTGAATGTCATACGTCTTACAGGCGACGCTTCTACGCGAAAATATTTCAGAGTGGAAAATCAAAAAAGTAGCTTTGTGGCATGTTTAGATAACCCGGTCTCTTCCCCTGATAATGATTTTCTTTATATGCAAAGGTTACTTAAGGAAAATCAAGTTAGAGTCCCTTTGATATATGATAATGATCTTTCAATGGGGTATATTCTCGAGGAAGACCTTGGCGATGTTACATTCATCAAGTTTTTGGCAGACGTAAATTCCGTCAATGATGAATTAAATTACTACACGAGATCGCTGGATGAGATAATTAAAATCCACAAGATTGATTTAAAAAAAGTAACAAGGAGCCAAGTTCGCGAACGATATTTTGACTTTGAAAAATTGGATTCTGAGATCCACATGACGCTTCAATATTTTTGCCACGGAATTTTGGAATTGCCTGCAGATGATCCAAGAGTCAGTGTCGTAGAATCAGAGTTTAATAAAATCTGCCGCGCCCTTGATGATTATCCAATAAAAGTTTTGTGCCACCGCGACTATCATTCGCGCAATATTATGGTCAAAAATTCAGAGTTGGTGGTTATAGATTTTCAGGATGCACGAATTGGTACTCCTTTCTATGATTTAGTTTCGTTACCCGAAGATTGTTATTATCAAATTGATGATGCGAATATAGTCACTTTAAAAAAGTATTATTATAGTATATTGCGAGAGCATCTTGGGATAACAAACGCCGCAGACTTTGATTATTTTTATGAGTTAAGTAAACTTCAGAGAGTCTTTAAGGCCATAGGAAGCTTTGCCTATATTTATATAACAAGAAATGACAAAAGGTATCTCAAGTATATTGGTTTCGCGATGGAAAAAATCAAGGCCGCATTGCTTAGGAGACCTGAATTTCTGCAATTGAGAAAGAACCTATTTAGTATTTATTATGACAATTGATGCAGCTTATATTCTTTGTGCTGGTCTTGGCACTCGAATGGGTGAGATTGGCAAAATTCTGCCTAAGCCAC
>JAHFAA010000307.1 GCA_023250775.1 Bdellovibrionales bacterium | reverse complement strand
GATTAGGATCGTTTATTTTGATCGCGGGGATTTGACGTTACAGCTAAATGAAATCCGCGATCTTCATGCTTCCTATAATTCCAGCAATAAGTATGAGTACGGTTTTGTGACTGATCATAATTTTTTAGTAAATCAGATTATTCAAAGTAAGGGTGTGATTGCCGAGAAAATGTGGCCGGCCTTGATTGCTTCTTATTATGGAGTGACCTCGTTTGCACTTGATAGTTCTTGGCCGGCATCTTCGCGCTATTTTGTGGCCGAGCTTCATCCTTTCACCATTAATGAAAAAGAGAGCACGAAAATCTTTAGTAATGAGGGTGAGATGGCGGTTGTTTCGTTCTTAGATTTTTTACATAAGAAATTTAACATGTAAAAAAAAGGGGCCCTTTCGGGCCCCTGAAGAGTTATTTCAACTTCTTATTTTTTGCGAATTCACGAACGATGTCAGTATAGTGGCTTTTCTTAGGAGCGATTCCAAGGAATGATTTGAATTTGCTTCTTTCCTTGATCACAACTTTTGCAAGAGTGTCATAGCGATCTTTGGCAACTTCACTCTGTGTTCCAGCGCGGAAGTTACGAGCAAGTTTTCCAACGATTGTAGACTCAGGGTCTTTACGATACATGTTTGTTCCGCCACGTGAGCTGTTCTTGTCGACTTCAGATGAGTTCCATGAAGTTACGAGTTTGCGAACTTCTTCAACACGGTCATTGGCACCGATACCTGAAGGAACAGTTCCCTTGTCATTGGCCAATTGGTCAAAGTAAGAAACAAGATCTTCAACGCGATTGCCTGATGTCAAAGAGATTTCTCTTGTATCAAGAACACTATCATTGTGCTTCAAGGTAACAACTGCAGTAGCTTGTGATGTGATCAATGCAAGTGGATCCAATCCGTTGAAAGAAAGAATAATTTTCTGTGTGTCGCCTGCAGCGATTCTTCCGGCAATTTCAGTATAAGTCTTACCGTTCAGTTTAAGTTCAGCAGATACAACTCCTGGAGTTGCCATTGTTGCCAAGTTTTCTGCATCGACTGAAATCTGGCCAGCACCTTTGAAGATGTTCAGAGATTGATTGGCTCCGCGAATTTCAACAAGACGGTTTACTACTTGACCGTAAGTATCTTTGACACCGTTAACGTTCAAGGTAAGCTGAGCTGTCTCACGAGGAGAAAGACGTGGATCGATTTGTCCAATCATCTCGGTTGTAACTTGAGAAGCAGTCAAGGCGGCAATTTGCAAATTGTCGATCACTTTTGGATTTTGTACGTTGCCGGATACGGATATATTCAATCCTGTACCACGACCACCGGCATTGCTGATCTTGAAAATAACACCGAAATCTTCCCCTGGTTGAATAATTCCATCATTGTCTTTACCAACAATGTTCACAAAATCGATTGTCAGTTTTGGGTTATTGGCAAAGTCCTCATAAGTAGCTGTGAAGTCTCTTCTGTAGGTCGATTCGAAAGCGCCACGGTAAGAAGAGCGTGAACTCTCAAGGAATTTGGCGTCGAATGCTTTTGCAAGACCTTTTGTTTGAGCGATTCTTTTTCCGATTTGAGTACCAAGACTTTCACCTTGCAATTGACCCATTTCAAGGTTGGTGTTGAAGTTTACTGAAAAGTAGAAACTTACATAGTACTGGTAAGTTTTAACAAATGAATCTCTAAAGATATCGACCAGCCGTTTTCCTGAAGCGGCATCGATTGTGGTGTCAGCATTCAAACGATCATAACCGATGACGTTTTGATCGTTGGAACGTTTAATCCATGTTTCAAGAGCGGCAGGACCTTCGTCCCAGTATTTTGTTTCAAAACGATAAGTACCATCTGAGAACCAGTAACTATAAGGTGAACGTTCAGCACGATCACGCAGTAATGTATCAGAGAAACTTCCGTAGATTGGGAGTTCTCCCAAATTTCCGTCTTCTTTTAAAATTTGTTCAACGGTAGGAATTTGACCAACATATTTTGCATATGCGCCGCTTTCACCTTGGTACGAAGTAGCGGGGAGTACAATGTCCTTTGAAGGCATTTTTCCGGTGTTAATGGCGGCATAAAAACGATTGCGTGCTTCTTGAGCACCACGAACGCTACCATCGCCGGCACCAGCGTTTTGTCCAGCTTGAATTCCGCGCTGAAGCTGGCCATCCAAAGTACTAACCATGCGACCGCCTTCGTCCATGACTGTGGCGTTGTTAATGTTGGCATTTACCGCCTTATATAGGCCCCAAGAATAACCACGGAGGTATCCTTCCAATTTACCTTCTTGACCACCAAAACGTGAGGCAAAGGATTTGGCTGAGTCATGGGCATTATCACAGGCCTTGTAAGCGTCTATACCAGTGTATTGCTCACAAATTTTGTACTGTGAAGGCTCTTGGTAGATAAAATTGTAATCTACGCGAGGGCCATCATATCCCACTGCAAAGACGGCCGGTGCACTTAAAAGTAGCGCGGCCAACGCAACTTTTTTTCCAATAAAAATCGACTTTTTCATGCTTTCTCCTTCCTTCCCCGATAAATGTTTGCACGATTTATACCATGCGTTAAATGTTTGTGGTTTAAAACAAGCAAACTTTGAAAACTTTACCCAAATGACCTCTTGAGCAGGGCCATTTTTCATCGTTTTGCTTGTATCCTTACAAACGTGTCCACTGTGAGCAATTTTCAGGCCAACTATTTCAATGGTTTTAATGGGTTAGTAGGGCCATTTTGGCCACAAATTGGCCGATAGCTGGGGTCAAGTTGGCCATAACCCATTGAAATGACATTGTGCAATGGGCCAATTTCGGTTATCCTTACAGTATGCAAAAGGCAATGAAGTATTTTCTCGGCATCGACGGCGGAGGCAGCGGAACCCGCGTGGTTGTTGCTGATTCTCATAAAAATATTTTGGCCGAGGCCCACGGCGCGCCCTCGGCCTTAGGTCAGGGAATTGAAAAATCCTGGAGTGCCATCATTGAAGTGGCAAGCGTCTGTCTTGGCCAGATTACGTTGGGACCAATCGATCTAAGTGAATGCGCCATGGGGATTGGAATTTCTGGCGCCAACAATCCGGTGTGGAAGGAAGAATTTTTGCGACAAAATCCGGGACTCGCCTTGATTGAAGTTGATACAGATGGATTCACGACTCTGCTTGGGGCCCATGGTGGTAGACCTGGCTGTGTCATTGCCATTGGAACGGGAATCGTTGGCGTTACTTTGCTACCAAATGGTGATCGACGCACAGTGGGCGGCTGGGGATTCCCGTCGGGCGATGAGGCCAGCGGCAGTTGGTTTGGATTGCATGCCGCCAATTATGCTCAGCGAGTTTTGGATGGACGTTCTAAAGGTGGCGCGTTTTCCAAAGACGTTTTGAAATTCTGTGGCTCGACTCAGGAATGTTTTGTTGCCTGGCTTGGACAGGCCGGGCAGTTTGAGTACTCCAAGCTTGCTCCGCTGGTTTTTAAACATGCCAAAAAAGATCGGCGCGCAAAAAAATTATTGGCCGAGGCGGCAGAAAATGTTCTGATGATGAGCAAGGCGCTCGACCCGACAAAAAAATTGCCTTTGGCCTTATGTGGAAGGATCGGTGAGGCGATACAGCCATACCTTCCAAAAGAATTGAAAAAACGAATCCATAAACCTCTGCATAACTCGGCCTTCGGGGCCCTTCAGATGATCTTTCGCAAAAGAGATTCCTTATGACGAGTTTGAAAGGCAAAATTGTTACCGCTAAAGGGATTGTCGAAGGCGAAATTTTTTTCGATCAAAAAATAAAAAGAATTGAAAAGCGTAAAGTGCGAACAAAAAATCTTATCCTTCCAGGATTTATCGATCTCCATCTACATGGTGGTGGCGGGCGAGACCTCATGGAAGGGGGAGATGCGGCGTGTGCTATTTCTACCCTGCACGCTCGCTTTGGCACAACCTCCTGTCTTGCCGCCGTAACCACAGCTTCTGAAATTGAACTCGTGAAGGCGCTCATTGGGATACATAAATGTGATCGGCCCTCTATTTTGGGGGTGCATCTTGAAGGCCCATATATTAATGATGAAAAATTGGGGGCCCAACCGAAGGGCGCACGAAAGTTTGATTTGGAGGAGATCAAAAGATTGCATGCAATAGCTCCTTTAAGAATCATTACCTTGGCGCCGGAATGTTTGGATGATTTGAATTTTATTTCGGTGCTCACAAACATGGGAATGGTTGTGCAAATTGGTCACAGCAACGCCAGCTATGAGCAAGGCGCTCAGGCACTGCAAGCGGGCGCAAAGAGTGTCACTCATCTTTATAATGCCATGTCGGGATTGAATCATCGTGCTCCAGGTGTTGTTGGTGCGGCCTTGGCCAATGCTGAGTTTGCAGAAATTATTATTGATCTTGTGCATGTTCATCCTGGGGCAATCAAGAGTGCTTTGCGGGCCATCCCGAAACTTTATTTTGTGACAGATGCCACGGCGGCTTCGGGCATGCCAGACGGCAGCTATAAATTAGGCACACAAACGGTTCACAAGTGTGAGAATGGTGTGCGTTTGCAAGATGGAACGTTGGCGGGAAGTTGCTTGACGATGCAACAGGTTTTCAAAAATGCCTTGAGCTTGGGCCTGGCAGTCGAAGAGGTCAGTAGGCGATGTTCGCTTTATCCTGCAGAACTAATTGGCGCCAAAGATCGCGGCAGGCTGGCGGTGAAAATGCTGGCGGATCTTGTGGTGATGGATGAAGATTACAACATCACGGACGTTTATCTTGAAGGAAAAAAGATTTGAAATCCAAAATGTATAAAGAGGCCATGGAGGCACCTGAGATTGTGGCGCGGCAGACGGCCAATAATCGCGATCTCATGAAATCATTGGCAAGTGAACTGCGTGCCAATGATCCGTATTCGCTGGTAACCGTGGCCCGAGGAAGTTCTGATCATGCGGCTCAATATTTAAATTATCTGGCGGGGCTTTGCTTGGGTAAACTGAGTACCTCGCTTTCGCTCTCGCTGATTACAATTTATCAAAAAAAAATTAAGGCCGAGCGATCCTTAGCGATTGCGATCTCTCAGTCGGGAGAAAGTCCGGACCTGATTGAACCAATGATGTCGTTTAAGAAAAATGCACTTTCGACCGTGGCCATGGTGAATGCCGTGGATTCTCCCCTGGCACAAGAAGTGAAGTGGGTGGTGCCTCTGCATGCGGGCGAGGAAAAATCC